>JAJZKL010000248.1 GCA_021804185.1 Thermoplasmata archaeon
CACCTTCACCCCTGACTCCTTCTGTGACCAGCAAGCCCCTCACACCGGGGGGATAAACCATGCCGGTTGGATGAAACTGGAACATCTCCATGTCCATCAGTGTTGCACCTATCTCATATGCAAGCTTTATTCCGTCTCCGGTGGACTCCCATGAATTTGAAGTTACCTTGTATACTTTTCCTGCTCCTCCAGTGGCTATAACAACTGCTTTTGCACTGATGGCATAAAATTCGCCAGTATTCATCTTTATGCCAATAGCGCCACTTACCCTGTCTCCGTTTTTTACAAGTTGTGTTATGTATAGTTCATCTATAACATCTACGTCCCTGTGCAGAACCTGGTCCTGAAGTGTCCTTATAAGTTCCAGACCTGTTCTGTCTCCCACATGGCAAAGCCTTCTGTACGTGTGCCCGCCAAATGCCCTCTGAAGTATGCGTCCGTCCGGGGTCCTGTCGAAAAGAGCGCCCCACTTCTCCAGCTCGAAGACCCTGTCGGGTACCTCTTTTGCCAGAATCTCGGCAATACGCCAGTTGGAGAGGTATACTCCTTCTTCCATCACGTCTCCAAAATGGACCTGCCAGTTATCCTTCGGGTCCACATTACCCAGTGATGCTGCAATTCCTCCCTCCGCCATGACTGTATGTGCCTTCCCAATAAGTGATTTTGACACCACTGTTGTTTTCAGACCTGCATCAGCAGCTGAAATTGCAGCCCTCAGGCCAGCACCTCCAGCACCTATGACAAGCACGTCTGTCTTGACTTTATTATAAGATTCGCTCATGTTAACCACACTGTCTTTGAAATATCAGACTGCTCTGGTTTAATTGCACACTCAGTTATAAATTTTTTACAACTATCTGCGGCTTACAATAATAAAGGAACTGCTGGAAAGACTGGAATGAAGGTATGTGACTGAAAAGTACTCTTTTGAGGAATTATCACCATGATTCACCTTCATTTTTTGATGGAATATTTAGGCCTGCAAAACAGTGCATGTATACCCCCATGATCATCTTGGGAATGTTTTTATAGTAAATAGTGATATGTGGTTGTCAACTAATAGTTGACAACCGAAGTGATAAATATGGTGAACAGGAGAAGAAGAGATTTCGATGACTACAGGGATGACTGGAGAGATGAATTTGGCGATTTCTTTGATGATTTCGGATTCGATTTCGACAGGTTCAACGAAAGGATGATGAAGATATGGAGCAGATTTCTCAAGGATCCCGATGTCAGTTCCTATGGACCGTATGTGTATGGATTCACCTACAAGGTCGGACCGGATGGAAAACCTGTGTTTGAGGAATTTGGAAATGTACCAGGAAATCAGTATCCCCAGGGATCTGCAAGACCTATTGATAAGAATGTCAGGGAGCCAATAACGGACATAAACGAGGATCAGAAAAAAATATACATAACTTACGAACTTCCAGGGATCTCAAAGGAAAATATTGAGCTTAACGTATCTCAGAAAAATGTTACAATAAGCGTCAATGAAGATGCAAGAAAATACTACAAGAGTATAGATCTACAGTACAGGATCAAACCTGAAACTGCCCAGGCCAAGTTCAAGAACGGCATCCTGGATCTGATAATTGAAAAGGTTACAGATGAGACAACAGGTGGAAGGAAAGTCCAGGTAGAGTAAGCAGCCATGTTTGATGAGGAGATAGAGGGCTTCTTTGAGGCCCTTGAAAACAATACCCGGAGGGAAATCCTCCGGAGACTCATCCGTGATGATACCTACGCCTTTGAAATGAGCAGGATGATAGGGGTATCGCAGCAGGCCATAAACAAACAGCTTGAAATGCTCCTGAGGGCTAACCTCATAAGCGTAGTGGGAGTAATTCCCAGCAGCAGTGGAGCCTCCCGTAAAATTTACCGGCCTACTGGTTTCTCAACTATGGTCGTGGACTATTCCAGAAATTTCTTTGAAGTGAGGCGATACCCCATTGAAACAGAACAGAGCGTGAAGGTGGAGATTGACTCAGACAGGGGTTCTGATCTCATAACCCGTCTTAAAAATATAAACCAGAAGATTGAAGAAATTATGATCCAGCGTGAAAACCTGGTAAAGAAGAAAGATACGGTTCTTGGAAAATTAAACCAGAAAGTGGCGGAACTTTCACCAGACCCTGTTACACGCGAAATCATGTTGACATTTCTGGATAACCTCAGTATTAAGGAAACTGCCCAGAAATTTGGGCTTCCTGAAGATTTTATCAATGAAAAGATAAAGAAATTGTTGATCTAAAGAGGGAGTTTTCTGCAGAACATGGACATGAAACGAATCTCATCTTCAGCAGGACTCTCGGGAAGGATTAGGCAATTAATTTTCCCCCCTTCGTAGGAGATCATACTCCCAAATGTACCCATGACGATTTTTTCATCCCCATGACCAAGGTCAGAAATTGCAATCAATTCCCTGTCCTCAGTTAAAAGTCCGGTACCGAAGTTTTTTTCCATTTCCAGCAGGTATTTCACTGCCTCCCGTATCTTCATTCCTCTTTCGGGGCTGAGATCCAGAAGAATGAGGCTATGTCTCCTGGCTTCAATATTTTTGGATATCTTGTCGTACACGCTCCTGGGGAAGAATTTTTCATGGGGAAATGGAAGAGAAACTGGCGCTGACATCCTGTAGGTGAAGAGACCTGTGTAACCGAAAGCTGCCGTTATGATGGATGCATTTTCATAGCATTTAACATCTACCCCTGATTTTTCAGCTTCGAATCTCAACTGGTTATGGGTTGTAGCAGTTAGAGGGTCTCCAACAATGATCAGCGATACGATCTCTCCGAGGCTTTCTTTAATTATCTCTTCCGGATTCTCCAACTGGGATCTTGCAAGTGGTTTGACATGTTTTGAATATCTGCTTTCCAGTTCATTTATGGTATCAGAGGGAGCAATGGACGTATATGCCTCGAAATAAATCTTGTGCGATCTCTTCAGGACCTCATCTTCCTGGAGAGTAAGGCTTGGTACTCCCCTGAGGCCCATACCAATTAGGTTCAGCATTTCAGAGAACCAGGAGATCTTCCTCTATTCTTGCCAGCTCATTGAGTTTGGCCAGCCTCTCCCCACCAATAGTACCTGATTTTATGAAAGTTGAAGAAAATGCCACTGCAAGGTGTGCAATGAAGTTATCTGTTGTTTCCCCGCTTCTGTGTGAAATTGTATTCTGCATTCCAGCCCTGGTGGCAACCTTCACTGCTTCGTAGGTTGCAGTAAGTGTACCGATCTGGTTCACTTTGATCAGAACACCATTGGAAGATTTCATCTCTATGCCTTTCTTTATTCTTTCAGCATTTGTAGTGTACAGATCATCGCCCACCACCACGGCCTTATCCCTTACTGCGGCTGTAACCCTGGCAAAACCCTCGAAGTCAGCCTCGTCCATGGGGTCCTCAACAAAATAGAATCCATGTTCCTTCACCAT
>JAJZKL010000249.1 GCA_021804185.1 Thermoplasmata archaeon
GAGCATTTCTGCCCCCTTTATGGCTTTCCCCTTGCCGACTCCAGGGATCCTCAACTCAAAAATGTTATATCCACTGTAAACGACCATCCCGACTTTACCGGCAATTTCCGCAACCTCAATTGAAAGTTCGCCTTTCAAATCGCTGCTCATAAGCCCGTAGTGAAAGAGCAGCCCACCGTCCTTGTTGAAAATCCTGAGCCCAGGAAATTTCATCCTGGTGGACTCCAGGTCATTGAAAAGGTCGTTACATATTGCCCTGTACCTGTTATATCCAGGTACAAATGAAGGAGGTTTTCCCTTAAGCTTTGTTATGGAACCGTGCATTGCGATGAGGTTCATGTCCAGCGGGAGAAGCGTCTTGATATCCTGCAGCGATCTTCCCGTTACAATGAAGGTCTCAAATCTCTCTGACAGATCCTGAAGGGTTTCTATAAGATCGTGATCAGCCACGGCTTCCCAGGGGTTCATTATTATGTTGACCAGCGTGCCGTCGTAATCGAGGAAGATAATGGGATTGCCTTTGCTTATCTTCATGAAGGCAGCCAGAGCATCAGCGGCTGACGAAATCTTCACCTCCGCGATCCATCTGAGAAATTCTTGATTTCATTCACCCACCAGTTTATGTCATGGTTCTGCACGTTTTGCTTCAGTTTGTCCAATCTTGCCATCTTCTCGTCGTGCCCCATCTTGAAAGCCCTGACTATGGTCTCTGCTGTTCCCTCGAGGTCGTTCGGGTTCACGATCAGCGCTTCTTTCAGGTCCGCGGACGCCCCCGCGAATTTGGAAATTATCAGTACGCCTTTCTTCGTGGCGTTGACAAATTCCTTGCTAACCAGGTTAAGGCCGTCAAACAGCGGGGTTATCAGGGCAACGTCGGCAGAGACATAATAAGAAAGGAGGGTCTTCTGGCTTATCTTTCTGTAGATATATATGATCGGATACCAGTTCAGTGACCCGTATTCACCGTTCACCCTTCCTATGGTCATCTCCAGTTCCCTCTTCATTGTAAGATATTCCTGCACGCCGGTCCTGCTAGGCGTCACGATCATGAGAAAAACAAATTTTTCGCTGTATTCCGGATGCATCCTAAGCAGCCTCTCAATGGTAAGCACCTTCTTTGTAAGGCCCTTGGTATAATCGAGTCTGTCTATTGAGAATATTACCTTCCTGCCATTGAAGGAATGTCCTCCAAGTGGCTTTACATTGTCGGTTGAATAGTATGAAGTATCTATGCCGAGCGATATTGAAAGAACTTTTCGCCTGATATCGCCGTACCCACCCTTTATAGACCTGTAACTTGATATGAAGTTCTCTGCATAAGTGTCGCTGTGGAACGTTATCACATCAGATTTGGCAATGCTTGCCATTATCTCATCGGATCTGGGCAACGTTGCGAAGAATTCGCTTGCGACCCAGGGAATGTGCCAGGTGAATATTATCCTGTTCTTAACCCCCGCCTCCCTGAGGATTCCTGGAACGAGGCTCAACTGGTAGTCATGGATCCATATGATCATTTTTTCATCAAGATTCTCCATGATTGCCTTTCCAAATTTCCTGTTGACTTCATAGTACGCACTGAATCCGGTGACGGTGAATTTTATCCTTTCCCTGAAATAGTGAAATAGGGGCCACAGGGTCCCGTTGGAGAAATCGTCATAAAAACCTATTTTCTCGTACTTGGATAGCAAGACCCTCTCTATGCTGTATGTTTCCAGCTTCTCGTGCTGGTAATCTCCATCGAGCCTGCCATCGCCCCAGCATACCCAGGTGCCACCCTCACTCTGCATGATCCTGCGCATTGCGGTTACAACGCCGCCGATGTTCTCTCTTGCCACATGTTTTCCATTTACCTTCTCGTGGCTAATGGGTGAGCGGCTTGTGACAATAAGGTAGGCCATATTCATATATCTGTTTATATTATATAAGTGCTATAGTAAGTGTTTTAATGTTTCAGAAGCCGGCCGAAAGAACTGCTGTTTACATTGAGAGACTGTTTCACCCTGATTCCAGAGGCTTCACTGCCGAACGCTGACGGCATCTCGCAACTCGCTCTCTTTCTTGCTTTGTGAAAGGGATCTTTCCGCCTTGGGCTTAAGGTACATAACCAGAGCAGCTGATATCAGCATGACCGGGAGGGCAGTATTTGGATCCGTGCCGTATCCTCCGATAATTCCCAAATCCTGGAAGAAGACCCAGACAAATAGCGATATAGCGACCGTAACCCATGCCGCAATCTTTCTGGATCGAATCCATAAAGCAGAAATGATGAGAAATGCAGCGACAATGACGGCATTCCATACTAGCGGGTTTGCCAGCAGGACTGTGGAGAAGGCCGAAATCGTGTGCTGAAGGAAAACCGGCTGAATGTTGGAAGCCATTGCACTCGCAAGGGACGAGAGGGCTGACCCGGACCAGTATGCGTTTGAAGGCATTGCCTGCTCGATTGCAGAAATCAGGAAAACAGAGAATATAAACGCCGACATGATCTTTGCTGCCATTTCATCCGTTATGTCTGGAAGAAGGATTGCAGCCACCATCACGTAGATCAGGGCCGATCCGGGGAAGCCAGAGAGATAGGATGCGCCCCCGGTTAGAGTACCACCCAATCCCTCGCCAAGTACCCAGACGATTGTGCCCCATACTATTGAAAGAAGCAGGATGGATTTCAACAGTAACTTCCTGCTTACCAGCAGGAGTCCAACTCCTATGGTTATCTGCAATATTGCTGATATCGCGTCGAATAGGACCGGGTAATTTTTCCATTCTGATACAATTCCTATAAAAAAAGGACTGAATTAATGCTGGTAGACCTGAAACTACGGGTATTATGACAGATGACAGGAAGCCATAGGACATCTCAGGCTGTAGCTGTAATGTGCCGTCCAGTATCCAAAGTGCTCCGAAGGTTACCTTGATCATGTGCCTGAAACCGGTTTCCGCCGGGAAGCTCGCCCTGTCATGATATGCGATTATGATAATTGGTGTGAGCGTTATAGCAAGCCCTATGGAGGTATAGAGAAAGAGCAGGTACTTATCCCCCCATGGCGTAAAATAATTCTCCGAATCTGAAAGCATTATTAAAATTACAAGTACCGCCATTGAAATGAGGATTGCGAAAAGAAGCACGGTTTTCCTATTGCCAGCCTTTAATATGTCAGTGGACATCACAAAAAATGATGGGCCGGATAAAGATAAAAGGTAGACCTTATATTTTAGGCTAAAGTACTCTTAAACTAATATAGAAATGAATATCGTTTACAAGTCGTTGCGGGTCTTTGTCCGTTGTTTGGAAAATTATTAAATATGTTGTTGAAATAACAGTTTCGTGACGGCCATAACAGTGGGGTCACACCAGGTCTCATCCCGAACCCGACGGTAAAGCCCACTGTGTATCGTACACGTACTATGTTCCGCGA
>JAJZKL010000250.1 GCA_021804185.1 Thermoplasmata archaeon
GCCAGGACTGGAACTCTTAGGAATATCACGATCAGCAATGTACATCTTGAATCAACAAGGAGATCAGGACGGAATTACCGCATACCATTAGAGGCAGTAAGGGCAATAAGTGAGGTGGTGGCATGAGCAAAGCGGGATGTGAAATCAAAAGTGAAAGTGTGAACAATGGAATTTGTGAAATCAATAGTTCGGATGTGAACAACCAATCTATGGAATCAAAGAGGAAGTGAAAGAGTGGACAGAATAAGGAGAGTGAAAGAATATGCAAAGAGGAATTGAAAGGAGAAGTTATCCCAACAACAGGGATAACAGGGAAACTGAAAGGCATGAGGAATCAGGGCCCAGGAATTATCGCCAACCCGACCCCCTCAACTGCGGGCTTGAAGGAAAGTCGATAACCCTTACCATGAGCAATGGAAGGACTGAGTCAGGTATCTTGAAGGTCATGGGCCAGTATTCCATTGAGATCGAGTTTCCCAGTAAGAAGACTTTGATAGTGAACAAATCAGCAATCATAACGGTGAGTGTGATCCCTTGAGCTTATCCGAAAAATCCAGTTCTCTTGAAAAGGTAAGGGCTAATCAGTCAACCCCTTACCCTTCAAACCTGACAACACGGATAAACGGACAGAATGAAGGCATAATGCTGGAAGAAAAGGAGCAACTTTCCCTTGAGTGCATGTCTTACTGTTCCAGATTTGAAGATTGCCCAGCTCCCAAGTGTCCCCTAGACACTCTTATTGACCTTAGGAGTGAGATAGAAGAAGACCCTCAATGTGAAATGGCTAAAGCAACCCGTCATAAGTATTGGCTATCAATGCCGGATTATCTCAAATCTGAATTGAAATTTGAGGGCTACTTTGAATCAGAGTACAACAGAATGAGATCGGCAAAGGAAAGATGGAGTGCCCTAAGCGAGGAAAAAAAGGCAGAGATAAGGGAGCGTATGAGAAATGTTAGAACCGTTAAAGCCTGAAAGGAAGCATCCTTTCATACCACATGATGACAGAGGGCCGATCGATGATCCTTTTCTGCCATTAGACCCAGGGGATGAACCGGACGACTGAGTAACCAGAAAAACATGGAAAGCTATCAGATAGAAATCCGGCATTTTCAATGATACGATAGAAAAACACGAAAAAGCCCAATGAAAGAACCGTCCAGATACAGATAAAGTGTCAGAATGAAAGGAGACATGTCGCCGAATTATTGCCGTGTTATTGAGACTGACAATGACGGTATGGGGAATCAAAAAGGGAATAAAAGTACAACAGTCTGGACGAAATTGTAAAAAAACGATGTTTTCGTCAGGAACGGAAAACTGTAAAAACAAGTCTATTTTCTGAAATCCTGAAGAATACCTAATGCGTTCGTTTGCAAAGGCAAAGCTCTTATCAAAAGCCCATTGACACGAACTGACATCTTATTGACATAACACAAAATCCCTGAAAATACGGGTCTATGCAATGATAAAGAACTTGTGCAGTGGTATCAATCCAACGGGATCTTGATCTGAATAGCATGGCCATAAAAATGATCCGATTTTTGAAACATTGAAGAATACCTAATCTCCAAAGAGTGATCGTTTTTCCATTTCTGGCCAATTTTCAGGCATTCTGTAAAGACCCGATACCTGACAGTGAAAACCAGTGTAAGAAATCAATGGCAGAATGGCTTTTTTGCTTTTACTCTGGCAGAATGCGAAAAACGGTATTCGCCTTATTACATGTGCTTTATGCGTGTTATTACATTTCCATTGATCCGCTCTCTTTCCTCTCTAATCAGGTGTCTTATGTAAGGAGCGATTTCTCTATAACCGTGTCTGAAGGCTTCTCTCTCCAGGAAGATAATCTCTCCTTTGCCGATCCGGAAACTGATAACGGGATGATCCTCATTGTAATGGGCCCTTGTTGCCATAAGTAAGTATTCGCTTCTTCTTTATACGCATAATGATTTGTCGGTAAAGTTCCACAATCAACCTGGAATTTTCATAATGGCATGTCCAATTCTGGGATAGTTCTAAGAGGGCATTACGGCTATTCCCTGAATGCTCCAATAAATTAACGTAGTTAATTTACAACCCATCAAAATGCAGAATGGAAAGACGCCGATAGCAACCGAAATATAACGCAGAAAAAATAAGCCATTTTAGGGTATTTTTCCCGAAAGTACCGAAACTTTGGAAATAATTTAGATAATCAACATCCTATACACAGACAGGGGAACTTAACATGGTTAAGTTCTGCCATAAAATTATGAGGGGAGCTTGATAACTGCCTTGTCTCCTTTGGGATATATCTGTACTAGCTCCCATCCCTTGTTAAGATAGTCCTCTAACTGCCTTTCAGGTATGGTCTTGTGCTTGTTTCCATTGTTCAGGACATCGGCCCTCTTATCCTTGAAAATCTCCCCTAGCCTTTTCTGAAAATCGTTAGTGTCAATGGCCCTCAGTTCTTCTTTTTGTTCTTCAGTAAGCTGAATGTTGAAGGCAGTTTCCATTATCATTATTGCCGTATCCCTCTGTATTTTTGCGTAATCCTCTTCTTTTATGCCCTTATCCTCAGTCTCAAAGAACTTTGAAGCCTTGACATAAGCGGATCTCATTTCTTCTATCATATCCTGAGGTAAACGTTTATTTGTGGAATATCGGGCTTCAATGTCTCCCTTATGGCCCATAAAGAACATTCTCCAGGGATGCGATATAAGCCCTTTATTTTCGGCGTTATCCAATGCAGTGGCAAAGTAAGCCCTGAAGACATAAGGTCTCCAGGAATAACCGGCTTCATTGATCGCAATCCGAATATCCCTTGTTGCTAACTGAGTTCTGATAAATTCATGGCTAATGCGTCCTTGTGGGTCTAGCTTGAATAAAGGCGTTTCAGGCTTCAGGATGTCCCCTTCATTCATTCTTGACTCTAAATATTCCTTCAGATAGGTAATGCCTTCTTGACCCAGAAATGAAAAGTATGTGTTCTTGGCTTTGCTCAATGTGTATCTTACGCTAACCATAGTCGGAATTTTTTCAAATTCCACTTTGCCGTTATCTATCCTCATTTCTGGAAAGTCAGAAATCCTTAAACCGTCTGTACCTTCAGCATTGCCTAAGGTCTCAGGTCTCAACCCACTAAAAGCAAGTAAGGAAATCGCAAGCCTGGCCCTGGGAGATCCATTTCTCAGTATCTTTGTAAGTTCTGTTTTTTCCGGTATCCTTTCCCCTTCTACCCTGGGAGACCGATTTTCATAAGCTATGTTCACGCCAAACTTGAAATCTATGCCATTGAAGCCTAGCCATGAGCGCAATACCTTCTTGTATCTGGCAATGTATGATCCGGCTTTGCCTTCTCTTTCCATTTTTCTGACAAAATCCATGAAGTCTTTCCTAAGGTTGCCTGATTTTGCA
>JAJZKL010000251.1 GCA_021804185.1 Thermoplasmata archaeon
ATACATAGAGTTGCTCTGTTCATCAGAGGTAATCTTGAAATTCTCCTTTGCAAGCAGTTCCTTCACGAGATCATATACTTCAGATGGGTCTATGTCCCTTTCAACAAAACCATGTTTTATCATAAATGTGAAGAACTCTATGCACTATATAATTATCGAAAAAGAAAAAAGAAATCCTCAATTTGAGTCTGGATCAGGAGGATATATTATATTTCAGCCTGTTGATGACAAAGTTTCTGTCCATATTGGAGAGAAAATATCCAAGCCTCGGACCCTGTTCTTTCCCTATTATGACCTTATAGAACGAACCGAACCCTTCCTTTGGAGATACGTTTCTTTCCTTCAGGATCTCGTGCACAGTATTGTGTATATCTTCCGGCGTCCAATTTATATTTCCGGCCTGTTGCACAAATTCTCTCAACAGGTCTTTCTCGGATGAGGTTAGATCAACTCTGTAGTCCTCTGGCATAACCCTGAATTTAACCATATCAGGAGCATATTTTGAGAGCCAGTTCCTTGCAATTTCTATTTCCCATGTAATTTGATCATCCAGCCCATCTCCTTCATAACCCGATTTTTTCAAAATTCTTAGGAGATCAGTAGTATTGGTGTATATCTGAACCAGTGTAACAAGGTGCCTGAAACTTATGCTACTCCTGCTCTCCCTGCCCTCGATTCTTGAGTATTCATAGACCTCCCTGTAATCCTCATCCCTGATCTCCTCCTGTCCATTGTATGCTTTCTGGTATTTTTCGAATTCGTCCACCAGATTCAGGAGACCTACTCCAGGATCAAAGTTGATGTGCCTGCCTGGATTGCTTCTTGCTATTATGAACCTCAGTATCTGGGGTGGAGCGTAGTTAACCATATCAGATGCAGGAATTGATATGCCAGTTGAGGAGTGCATGACTCCCACACCCTTGAGGAATATCCTCTCATAGATCATGGGAACAGGGGCTTTTATACCGAAAACTTCCTCTGCAATTCTCTTACCTGTGTCGTATGAACCACCAGATGCTCCGTGATCCTTTCCGAATGGCTCGATTGTTACACCAAGTTCAAACCATTTGGCAGGCCATTCAATTCTCCAGGGCATCTTGCCTTCATCTTTCCTTATATCTGAAGAACCCTCGTTTCCGCATTTACACCTGTAATGTATGAGAGGAAGATCAAATGATGTGACTACGGTAGAATTAATTCTTCCGCATCTGCTGCATCTTGGATTGTACGGGAACCAGTTCTCTTCAATCTCCCTTCCGGAGAGGGCCTGAAGAATTTCCTTAATTTTTTCTCGTTTTTCCACTACTATCCTTATTGATCTTTCAAATTTTCCTTCCCTGTAAAGTTCAGTGGTTCTTATGACTTCCACGTTCACATCAATTTTGGAAAGCGTGTCTACAAATGGCTTCAGGAAATATTCTGAATATGAAGGCCCCCCATCAGGTGCAGGTATGCTGCTCAGCGGGTATCCAACGTATGTTGAATAGCTCTGGTCCAGGAACGGATATACCTTCCTCAGTGGATCTATATCGTCACAAAGGTATATGAATCTTGAATTGAGCCCTTTCTTTAGGGCAGCTTTGTATATCATATCCCCTGTGAGTATCTCCCTCATGTTACCCACATGAATGGGCCCTGAAGGAGATATGCCGGTTGACACCAGCTGGTTGCCTTCCAGATCTTTTACAAGCGCATCTGCCCAGTGCATAAATGAAACCTAACTGCTCCCGATGAGACTTGTCCTGATTATGGACCTGAGCCTTACTCCCATAATTTCGTCTCCATGTATCTTGGATGCCAGAACCACAACAAGAACGACATTACCTCCTTCCGATTTGACATCCATTATTGTTCTTTTCAGGGTTTCACCTGTGCTGGCAACATCATCTATAATAACAATGTTTTTACCCCTTACACTGGCAAAATTGCTGCTGAATAGTCCCTCTTTTCTGCTTGGGTGTGGCCTGTAAACAACAAGCTCCTTATCCATAAGATAAGAAACCATTGTTGCAAATGGAATCCCATTAATGGTTATCCCAAGTATTGAGGAGACCTCGTATTCTCCAATATGTGATTCCTCATCTATTATATCAGCAATTATTTCTGATAGGCTGCTTATCCTGCTGCCGTAAACGCCAGCTGTTCTCCACCCTATCTTCACATCCTGTACCTTAGATTCCTTCAGGAAATCCTTGCTTAGCAGCCATGTAACAGTGTTGACTGAAAGGTGTAGCTCGGTTGAAATTTCTTTATCACCCATCCCCTTGTTCTTAAGATCAAGTGCTCTTTTGTACAATTCTTCAAGGCTCTTCATACTAATGACCTCATTCTCGTTTATATCAGAGAGAAAATCAGCATTAACTATTATAACCTTATCTTCTGAAACTGACCTGAATTCCAACCGTTAACAACACCGTCAGATCATGAGTCATACGATTTTAATTTTGGATATATCAATATCGTTATCCAGCATTTTCCTTATGTTTTGTGATGTTTGTTCCAGTTCCTCCGTCGTGAGTATTTTTCTCATCCACTCTATCTGCCTTCCACATTTCCTGGGGATTATATGCAGGTGGTAGTGCATGACCCTCTGATTGGCGCATCTCCCGTTGTTCTGGCCTATGTTAAGCGCCTCTGCATCCAAGGCGAGAAGGATCGCAGGGGCAAGCTTCTTTGCCAATATGTGTACTGCCGAATAAATTTCCTCGGGAATGTCGAGGATGTTTGAAAAATGAGTTTTCGGAATGACCAGGACGTGACCCTGTTCCACGGGCGCATTGTCCATGAATGCCATTGTAGTATCGTCTTCATATATTATAGCCGCGTTTCTTTTTGACACTATCTCAATGCAGAAAACGCAAGATTTGTGGTTCATGATGCATAAATATAATTGAAATATAAAAAGTGAAGCTTGATTACCTGACTATCCGAACTATCCTATCATAAAAAAGATGAGATACATTTTGTATGGTTATACCAATATTATGGGGCAAATATACTTAATTCTTCATACTTACGTAAAATGTTAGGATATATCTTCGGTTTTGTCACAAGATCATTCCCTTCTTCTGTATATTGTTGATGATCTACCCCATATCCATTACATAAAGCATGATGAGAATATGGAGATGAGAGTACAGCTTTCCAAAGTTGATCTCTTTTTCAACATACTGTTTTCTATATTATCCTAAATTCCCAGGATAATGTCCCACTTTTCCTCAGATCGCAGTACAGAATCCTCATAAACGAAAACGTCGTTTTCACTTTGCCAGAGAAGGAGACTGCTCCAGCCATATTTTTAAACACTACAAATCAAACATAAAATACCTTTGTACAATCTGGATGTATGCCACAGGGAACTATTAAAATGAATAAACCACCACCTGCACCAA
>JAJZKL010000252.1 GCA_021804185.1 Thermoplasmata archaeon
TTCCGCTTTCCTATCTTTATACCTGAATTCTCCACCGCCAGTACCGAAGTTGCTATATTCCTGACCTGAAACTGGCCGATCAATGGGGATTTTATCCTGTAGCTGTTTGCTGGGGTTTCCAGAGTGAAATTGTTTCCTTCAATGGACATATCAAGTTCGGTTATTTTTGTGTCCGCTTCAACGGTCAACATCCTGGAATTGCGTCGCTGTGCAATACTTGTGATGGTTCTTACCACCTCTGGCTTATTGTCGCCAAGCACTACCGGAATTCCACTTTTTATTATGCCCCCCTTCTCGTATGAAATTGCGGTCAGGGAACCTCCGAGCTTATCTGCATGCTCAAAACCTATCTGTGTTATGACGCTGATAAGAGGAAGAATTATGTTTGTGGAATCAAGCCTTCCTCCAAGCCCTACCTCAACAGCTGCATATCTGCAAGCTGTGTCCCTGAAATAACAGAATGCCAAAAGGGTTGTGACTTCAAAAAACGTTGGATTCCGGTTTATCCTGGAAAGTTCCTCTATCTTTTCCTTATGGGCATCCAGGAACTTTTCAATGTAGCTGTCTGGAATTACATCCTTTCCTGAAACTATGCGTTCATTGAAGTCTATGAGGTGAGGCGATGTATAGAGGCCGGTCCTGTATTTCTGCCTGAGAACATTGTAAATATAAGCTGAAACTGACCCTTTTCCATTGGTGCCGGCAACATGTATGCTCTGGAAGCTGTTCTGTGGATTTCCCAGAAGATTTGCAAATTCCTCAGTGACCGACAGATCAAGCTTTATCCCTTCTCTCTTGAGACGGTAAAGAAAGTCCTCGTGATTGGCGTCCACGGCACGTAATATTATTGTAATAGATATAACCACGTTTTAGCTTCATGGTGGAACACAACCCGATTATTTTGGTTATATAAAACCAGTAAACATGAAATACAGCATTTTCGATTCGGGGCAACATCGCGCAACTTAATTAAATACCAAAGCAATTTAGTTGACATGCAAACAGATCTTCTATACCTTAAGGACCCGTACCAGAAGGAAGGGATGGGAACAGTGAAATTCTTTGAATTTACAGACCTTGTAGTAGACAAGTCGGTGTTTTACCCTACAGGCGATGGACAGCCCAATGATCGGGGAAAGGTCATAATTGAAGGTAAGGAATATGTGATAGTTGATACCTGGAATGACGGAACAGATGTTCACCTGATGTCCCACGACACTTTTCCCGATGGAACAAAAGGAAAGGAGGTTCACCAGATCATTGACTGGGATGTAAGATATGCCCACATGAGATTCAGGACTGCCCTGAAGATAATTACAGGCATCGTTTACAGCAAATATGGCGCTACCACAAGGATAAACCAGACTTATGACGACCAGGCCTGGGTTGACATTGAGATGAATGAAGACCTTAGCGAGGCAATGGTGAAGGAGCTCCAGGACGAGGCTAACAGCTTTGTTGAAAAGAACCTCGATGTCAAATTTGAATATATGCCGAAACCAGAATTCATGAAGGATAGTGAACTCATGAAAATATCCAAGAGCAGGGTTCCAGATTTTGATACAATCAGGATAATGAAGATTGAGGGGCTGCCACCCCAGCCAGAATTCGGAACGGACGTACACAAGACAGGAGAGATTGGAAAAATTGAGTTCAAGACCACCATGGTTAAGGGAAAGATAAGCAAACGCCTGAACGTATTCCTTTCATAGTTAGATTGCACATGGAGGTAAATGGAGCAAATGCAGTATGCCAAAGCATGATTTCAATGAGATAATTGGCTATATTTCATCTTATTTTGGCATTATCTACCTTGCTATTGCCTTCATAACCCTCCTGTATATTCTTCCGCTGGTCCTGTCACATTTCCATCAGGTACTCTCCATATCAACTTCACAGTATGCCTTTGGAAACATTGCCAAGGATCCTGTTATCACAGTATCTGTAATATCGGCCTTCTTTATCTTCATCATAGTTTCAACTGGAAGCCTGTTCGCACCTGCATCTGGAAAGTACCCTTCCTTCGGGAGACCCGGAAACACAGTGTTCTTCAGGCTCTTTTCAATAGCCATTCTTGTCCAGCTCATAATTTCACTGTTTTCCGTCTACCTGCCCGGATCGGCTGCGTCTGATCTGTTCCTGGAAAAGCCCCTTTACTACCAGTGGTTCGTAATGAGTGGATCCGTGCTTTTTCAGTCTGTGTTCTTCCAGCTGATTCCAATTAGTGTAATGATCGCCTTAATTCTGATAACAAGAAAAAGCCTTACATGGGCAAATTTCATCAACATGAAGATAGGGAGTTATGGGGCAAAAGCTGCAGTGGTGATTGTGGCAACTGTAATTCCCTCCGTAATTTTTTCAGGCAACCTCTATGAGTTTGTTTCCGCGCTCCTGACTTTCTTCATACTGAATATCATTTACCTGAAGTCTGGATTCTTCAGGGCTTTTCTTGTGAATTTCATCATATCCTTCATCTCCATATTCTCCGAGCTTCTTGCGCCCACGCCAATTTTTGACGATATCTTCACGGCATTGCTACTTGTGACAGCATTCATAGGCGTGATGTCCATATCCGAGCTCATGCCTGCACCCAGGCTGATTCAGAACACAGACCCGGAACAGGAGAGAGAGAAACGTGCAATGGAGTATGCAATGCAAAATCGCGTTCCTGGTGATATGTTATGGATAAGAAGCGCCTGTCCTTCATGTGGAAATGTCACGTTTCATGTTAAGGAAAATGGTGATCTTGAATGCACAAAATGCCATGAAATTTTGGAAAGGGATGCAGTTGGGGATTTCAATGTACATGTGGTAATGAAAGGGCCTTACTCACACTGATTCCGATATCCTGCTGAAATACCCTGTGGATTCATACACAATGTAAACCAGCGGGAAAAGAAAAAGTATTGATACGTATTCCGGACCTATGTACTCGTAGATTGTACCGAGAACAAATGAACCAATTGTGAAGCCGATGCCGAAGAATGTTTCGTAATAGAAGACACCCAGCCTTGGAGAAGAGGTATTAGATATGTAGGCAAGTATCTTTGACATGGCAATTGATGCCCCGATTCCCACCATAATAAGTATTGTAACCAGGAAGGCTGGATTCCTTGTATATATTATGAAGAATGCAGAGAGCAGGAACATTGAACTGAATATGGAATAGCTCCGTATTCTTAGATTCCTGAGGAAGTTGAGGAGAATATAACCTGCGGCTGAAGATATGGAATAAACGCTTACCAGTGAGCCTATTATACCATAGGAAACACCCTCATTTCGCAGCACAGGAACAAACACATAATATAGAAATCCGGCCGTAACTCCTGCAAACAGCAGCGGGATTACGAAGCGCTTCCTGACCTTGCTGAATTTTTCAGGCATCTTCCCC
>JAJZKL010000253.1 GCA_021804185.1 Thermoplasmata archaeon
CACATATCTAAGAGACGGTGTCACTTATCATATCGGTTCACTTTCACTCTTCCTGAAATCATCGAAGGACTGCTGGACATATTTCAGCGAACTTTTATCTGCAACTCTTAGAAACATTACAGGAGAGGAGGCTCCAGAGAAAGTTCTGGAGATACTGAAAGGATGCAGAAGAATTGGGGAGATAACATCTGAACTGCACACTGCACTGGCTGAGGAAAGCAATATCCCTGATTTCGGGCCTTCTAAAATTGTACCTTCTGACGTATTTGACTGGAAAAATGAATATATGTCATTACTAAAGCAGTTTTTTATGGCCTGGGATCACATGCATCCAAATGATGTTAAGGAGAGATTTGACAGGCTTGTTAGAAAGGACGGGTTCAGGGAGTCACTTGAATCAATTGCCGATAACATAGACCTCCTGAAGGATGGGACCAGATACAAGATCAGGATTCATGGAGATTACCATCTGGGCCAGGTATTGTGGACCGGGGAAGACTTTATGGTAATTGATTTCGAAGGGGAACCCATAAGGACACTCCAGTACAGGAACTCAAGATTCTGCCCACTTAAGGACCTTGCGGGGATGCTCAGGTCATTTGATTATGCGGTAAAGAACAGCCTTCTTTCAATACCAGCCACAGACATGACTGAAAAGTTCTCAAAAAGGCTTCTGGATGAGATGATAAATGAATTCCTTAGAAGCTACCTTCAGAACAGTGAGTCAA
Organism: Thermoplasmata archaeon; assembly: GCA_021804185.1. Next base: position 729 of record JAJZKL010000253.1, read on the forward strand.
CACTGCCTGTATTACCGGGTTACCCTGGTGACTTCAGGAAGGTGCTCACATTTTACGAGGCCGAAAAGGCCATCTATGAATGCTTATACGAGATGGGTAGCCGACCCGTGTTCCTGGCTATACCCCTGGAAAAACTGCTGGAACTGGCTGGATAACAGTAAGAATAATAAGCACATCCTGATAATGCCCCATACTTGATTGGTAGATTATCCATGGTAAGGCTCGGAACCCCATACCCTCAGGGTGCAACTTATGACGGGACTGGGGTTAACTTTGCTATTTATTCGGAAAATGCAACTTCTGTCGATATAGATCTGTTCAGAAGGGCTGAAGACTCAACACCTTATGAGGTAATAAGCCTTAAAGAAAGGGATAATTTTGTATGGCACGGCTTTGTCTCCGGCCTGGACCCGGGGAACCTTTATGGACTGAGGGTTGATGGGCCCTACAAACCTGAGGAGGGACTCAGATTTAACAGAAACAAGCTTCTGATTGATCCATATGCAAGAGCCATAACAAGCAACATTTCTTGGGATAACTCGCTGTTTGGATATGATATAGAGCATCCAGACAAAGACCTGTCGTTCAGCAGGTCAGATGACGCAGGGTTTATGCCAAAATGCATCGTCGCCTCAAGCGAATATGACTGGAAAGGGGACAGGAATCCCCAGCTTCCCTGGAACAGAACTATCATATACGAAACCCATGTTAAGGGAATAAGCAAGCAGAGAGAGGATATTGAACCGGAATATCGTGGAACCTACAGGGGGCTGGCTTCCCCAAAGATGATCAGTTATCTCAAGGATTTAGGGATAACGGCAGTTGAGCTTTTGCCGGTACACCACAAGGTTGAGTCAAAGAACCTGATAGACAAGGGGTTGCATAACTACTGGGGCTATGACACAATAGGGTATTTCGCTCCAGACTCAAGGTATTCAACTATAGGGCTTCCAGGTTCTCAGATTAATGAATTCAAGGACATGGTAAGGGCTCTTCATGAAAACAACATGGAGGTTATACTTGATGTTGTGTATAACCACACAGGTGAGGGAAACCATCTTGGCCCTACACTGAGTTTCAGGGGAATTGATAATTCGACCTATTACAGGCTCAGTATGGAAAATAGACGCTTTTATAATGATTTCACCGGGACAGGAAACAGCCTGGACGCCAGACAGCCTCAGGTGCTGCAGCTTATTATGGATAGCCTCAGATACTGGGTACTTGAGATGCATGTGGACGGTTTCCGGTTTGATCTTGCTGCCACACTCGCCCGGCAGCTTCATGATGTTGATCAGCTCTCTGCATTTTTTAACATAATTCATCAGGATCCAGTGATCTCAAGGGTTAAGCTTATCGCTGAGCCATGGGATGTCGGCCCAGGAGGTTATCAGGTTGGCCAGTTTCCCACACTCTGGGCAGAATGGAACGGAAAGTACAGGAACAGTATGAGGAGATACTGGAGGGAGAAGGGTGCCGATATAGGGGAATTTGCAACCAGATTATCCGGTTCCCCGGACCTGTATGAGACCAACGGAAGAAGGCCTCATGCAAGCATAAACTACATAACTTCTCATGATGGCTTCACAATGTATGATCTTGTTTCCTACTCAGTAAAGCATAATGAAGATAATCTTGAGGGCAACAAAGACGGAATGGATGAGAACTATTCTGAGAACTTTGGGGTTGAGGGCGATACTGATGATCCCAAAATTATGAGAGAGAGGCTCAGGAGAATGAGAAGCCTCATGATTTCTCTGCTCACTTCCCAGGGGGCCCCGATGATTTTGGGTGGAGATGAAATGTGCCGCTCCCAGAAAGGAAATAACAACGCCTACTGCCAGGATAATGAAGTGAGCTGGTACAACTGGGATCTGACTGGTTACAGGAGAGAAATGCTTGAATTCACAAAAAAAATGATAGGAATCAGGCTAAAATACCATGTCCTCAGGAGGAGGAACTTCTTTCATGGAAAGATCATGGGGGAGAACGGATCTATCAAGGATGTTGTCTGGCTTGCCCCTGACGGACATGAGATGACTATTGATGACTGGAAGAAGAACACCAGTTCTGGTGCAATTGGCGTGCTTCTTTCAGGTCTAGGCATAGAGGATACGGGATACGATGAGAAGATACTTGAGGATGATCTGCTGCTTCTCTTCAATCCAACAGATAAGGCGGTTGAGTTCAGGGTGCCAACTGCATGGAAAGGACAGGAAATTCTCATAGATTCTGTCCCTGAGAACCTGAACCGGTATCCCATAGCAATGGACTGGAAAGTGATCACCCTGGAACCCGGCTGCTCTGCAATTGTCAAGGAAAAAAAATACTAAAGGTAGACAAGGACCCCTTTTTTCATCCAGGCACTATCTTTTTTATGGATTATGCAGCTGTTCTCCTCTGCAGATGGCAGATCATAGAGGATCTCTTCAATATGATCCGGGAAAGGAATATCATCAGCATGAAAACTGGCAGCGATTTTGAGACCTGACCCATAAGAAAGGATTATTGGCCTTGTATTCTCACCTACTCTGTAATCCGAAGTACGGCTGGACACGTATTTTTTCCTGAGCCCAATAAGGCCCCTGTAAAGGTCCAGGAACTCCTTACTTTCATCACTTTCTGAAGCTTGCCAGTTTATCTTTGATTTCAGGAAAGA
>JAJZKL010000254.1 GCA_021804185.1 Thermoplasmata archaeon
CAGGAGTCCCAGAACACGAAGTGTCGTAAGCAGTTCCCCATTGCTGCCATAAACCTCCGTCATCTTTTCCTTCAGGAGAGAGTTTCCCCGCTGCTCAATAAATTTTGGGTTCCGAAGATCCATCGGCGCCTCTTCTATAGGTTCTTGAGGCACTTCTGGGGGTTCCTCCTTCTCTAATATCTTCTCATGCTTTTCAGGCGCATGTTCCTTTTGCTGTTCCTTCTCCTCCCTGTAATTCTTTATTTCTGAGACGGACCTTGCATCCTCATAGCCGCGCTTTGAATGCTTCGTGTTCTGGGACTCCTGGGCTGTTTTGTCATTCAGTTCCTTAAGTTCCTGGGTCATCCCTCTCATTCCAAGGTACTGTTCAATTGGTGTTTTGTAACGAAGTGCCTTGACTATCTGCTTGTATGTCAGTTCCTCAACTTCAGTTCCAGGTGGTGCTCTAGCCACAAAATCAATTTCTGCAACCTGTAGCATCTCCTTGAGAATTAGATCGCCTCCACGGTCTCCGTCGAGAAAAACTGTTACAGTGCGCTCCTTCGAAAGCTTCTGAACTGTCCGCGGAATACTTGTTCCCTGCACAGCTATAGTGTTCTTTATCCCATATCTCAGGAGGTTAAGTATATCGCTTCTTCCCTCCACAACAATTATGGAGTCTGAGTCCTTGACGGCTGGACCAGCCGGGAGATGGTCCTCACCGTAAGTTATTATTTCGCCTTTCTCTACCTCAGTCCTTACAGAAGAAATTATGCTCTCTGTGACGCTTTTTCCACTCTCCGTCATACTTTTGTAGAGCTCTTCAGCCCTCGAGATAACTTTCTGTCTCTTCTGTACCCTAACATCCTCTATGTTTTCAACTTCAACCTTTGCCTTGCATGGTCCGATACGGTCTATGGTTTCGAGAGATGCTGCTAGAATTGAGCTTTCGACCTGGTCAAGGCCGGAAGGTATCAGAACAAAACCCTCTGTCCTTCCTTTTTTGCTGTCTATCTCAACCTCTATTCTTCCTATTTTACCACTTTTCTGGAGGTCTCTGAGGTCAAGCTCCTCTCCGAGAAGCCCCTCAGTCTGGCCGAATATGGCGCCTACCACATCCGGTTTTTCAACCACCCCATCCGTGGTTATCTTTGCTTTTATCAGATATTTTGTTAGATTTGGATCTACATTCAATGTAATCACCTTTATGATATCTAGTGGAAAGGGAAAGAGTGGAAAGATCCCGTTTCCTGCTAATAATCATGATGAATGAATTGCTAAAGTCTATATAACGTCATCGCCAAGAGTCTAGAATTTCCCTATGGAATTGGGTCAGGCTTGGATCAATTAGATGATGGCAAAATCTATAAAACTCCGTAAGATTAAGGAAATTCCGATCTCAGTTATGTACTTTATAAAATTACAACAAATTGAGTCTGCTGATAAATATTTATATCGTTCAAATATCTGCATTAGGCTTTATGATCAGATTTGGAATAGCAGGAATCCCTCTTACAAGCAAAGGAAGAACTTTCATAGAATCAGTCGAGGACACTCACACACTGGGTCTTAATGCCCTGGAGGTTCAGCTTCTGAGGGTTAATGTTGAGGAAAGGCCTGCTCTTGATTACGCAGGAATGAGACCGAGAGATGTGGACTCAACGATCATTGTTGACGTTCTAAGGGAGGATGAGAATGGCACATATTCAGGAATTGGAATTGACACAGTGATCGAAGAGGATGACATTGTTCAGGAACTCTTCTGGAATATGGCAAGGAACTATGAGGATCTGAGGGACGGAGGAGAGCTTGCTAAGGAGCTGGATGTCAGGCTCTCAATTCATGCACCATATTACATGGAATTATTGAGTCAGGGAGAGATGGCTGAAAGATCCTATAATCATCTTAAATGGGCCCTTATAATAGGTAAGGCTATTCAGGCAAAGAGGGTCATAACCCATACAGGATTTTACGCTGAACCTAAAAAGGATAGCCTGAAAATAGCAAGTAGGGTATATACTGATCTTTCAAAGAGCTACAGTACTGAATCAGGATATCCGGTAATTGGCGTCGAAACATCCGGAAAGAGCGAGATATTTGGTTCAGTTTCCGATGTAATCTCACTCGCGAAGAAAGTAAAGGAAATAGAGCCTATTCTTAACTTCCCACACGTCCACTCACTTAACGGTGGCTCACTTATAGAGGTAAAGGACTTTGATGCTGTCATAAGCGAATTCCTGAAATTCGCTAAAGGAGACCTTTATACTGAGTTTGCAGGAGTTGACTATACAGATCATATGGAGAAAAAATTAATGGCCATCAAGCATGGCGACCTTAAATTTGAAACTCTTGCAGAATCTCTCTCTGTACTGGAGGATGATGTTACAGTGATATCTTCATCCCCTCTCCTTGAACACGATTCACAGTACATGAATATCATGTATCTGAGGTCAGTTTCAAAGAAGTTCCAGAAAAAGGCACAATTGAAAAAGGCGGTGGGATAGATGGCCAGGGAATATCCGGTTAAAAAAGGACTGAAAACAGATCCAGATTCCATTCTTTCGGCAGCTAAGGAAGCAGGTGTTGATGGAAAAATAGACAACGGTCATGTCTTGCTTTCGATTCCAGGGATCAAGAGAATTGATATTTTCACCGAAGGAAAGAAGCTGATGGTTGAAACAGAAAACGATGACAGAAACACTGATCCTATGAGGACCGTGAGAATGTTCAACGATCTTATGGAAAAAATTACAGGTTATAATTCAAAGGAAAGAAAGAAAAAATTTAGTAAATTATAAATCAACCAGAACAAGATTACTTGTATTTGATCTTGCTGGATGCCCTGAAGACGAACTTCTTCTTGGACGGGACGTTTATTATTTTCTTAGTCTGTGGGTTTCTTGCGGTTCTGGCCTTCTGCTCCTTCCTCTCAAAGATTCCAAAGCCTGCAAGGTTAATCTTTGTACCCTGCTTGTTGGCCTCTGCCACTACGGTGTCCAGAAATGTCTTTATGACATTCCTCGCTGTTTTCTGTGTCGTGTTGGTCTTCTTTGCCACAGACTTAGAGAGTTCGCTAATTCCTACCAAATCATCTACCTCCAGATAGATGATATATTTAGTTATATTAAAATATTTCTATTGCACTTTTACTGCACTTAAAATTTCAATGGCTTCTCTGGTATTGTATATTTATGATAAAAATTATGGCATAAAAGGTGCCATTGTAGAATATATGAATTTTACGCAGTCTGCATGCATATACATTAATTTATCTATTCCTAAGGCATGAAGATTGCAATGAAACTGATCGAGAACTGGTTTTCAGAGAGATATTCAGACAATCTGCAACTGTCATTCAGGGTTATGGATCAGCTGCTGTCTGAAAATGCCTTG
>JAJZKL010000255.1 GCA_021804185.1 Thermoplasmata archaeon
TGGCTATTCCACGTGCATACCACACAGATTGCATGCAGATTTGATGAGATAGTAAAGACACTCAATCCAAAAGACGGAACAACGCTGAAGGAAAAACCAGACTTCATCAAGACAGGAGACATTGCAATAGTCAAGATAGTCCCAGATCGCCCATTTGTGATAGAGAAAGTGTCAGAATTTCCTCAACTTGGAAGATTCGCAATAAGGGATATGGGACAAACCGTTGCCGCAGGGCAATGTATCGACATAGAAACCAAATAAGGTGAAGATATGGCATCATACAGGGCAAGGATCTCATTGAGCGGCACTGAACATAAAATAGTGGACGTTGTTTGCGACGAAATAAAGGGAATAGCCAAGAGAACAGGCGTCGAGGTCCATGGTCCTGTACCTCTCCCTACCAAGAGACTGGTCGTACCAGTAAGGAAGAGTCCTGACGGAGAGGGATCACCCACGTGGGACAGATGGGAAATGAGGGTTCACAAAAGACTCATAGACGTTGACGCAGATGAGCGAACATTAAGGCAGTTAATGAGAATCCCAATACCAGACGGAGTTCAGATAGAGATCCAGATAAAGAGTTAACTAATTTTTTAAAATCATTGTTAAATAATTGTTTTTAATACCTTAACTGTTAAAATTTAAAGGTGAATTTATGGGACGAAAGGAAGATAATATTGAAAAAGCAACAAAACTTATTGAAAGACCTGAAAGAATCAGGAATATGGGGATAGCAGCCCATATTGATCATGGTAAAACTACATTAAGTGACAATCTTATAGCCGGCGCTGGAATGATGAGTGAAGAACTGGCTGGAAAACAGCTCATGCTTGACTTTGACGAACAGGAGCAGGCCAGGGGAATAACCATTAACGCAGCTACAGCTTCAATGGTCCATGGATTTGGGGAAAACGAATACCTGATCAACCTGATTGATACACCAGGGCATGTTGACTTTGGAGGAGACGTAACAAGAGCAATGAGGGCTGTTGACGGAGCCATTATCGTTGTTGATGCGGTTGAAGGCGTAATGCCTCAAACTGAGACTGTAATAAGGCAGGCTCTTAGGGAAAGAGTGAAGCCGGTCTTATTCATCAACAAAGTTGACCGGCTAATAAATGAACTAAAGCTCAACGGGGATGAAATGCAGAAGAGATTCCTTAAAATCATCACTGATGTGAACAGGCTTCTTGGAAAATATTCTCCACCGGAGTTCAAGGATTCATGGCAGGTTAATGTACAGGATGGAAGAGTGGCATTTGGATCAGCTTATCATAACTGGGCCATATCTGTCCCTGCAATGGCAACTTACAAAATAACATTCAAGGATATTGTGGACATGGTCCGGGATGGAAAGCAAAAAGAACTGGCCAAGAAAGCACAGCTCCATAAAATTATACTGGATATGGTTATAAAACATCTTCCAAATCCAAAGGAAGCACAGAAATACAGGATTCCCCAGATCTGGAAGGGAGATATTGAAACCCCCATTGGTAAAGCAATGGCAAACTGTTCATATGATGGACCAGTAAGTATGATGATCACCAAGATCATTGTCGATCCCCACGCCGGTGAAATTGCCGTTGGGAGGGTTTTCAGTGGAGTCCTGAGGAAGGGAAGCGAACTGTATGTTTCTCTCGCGGGAAACACGAAATACAAGGTGCAGCTGCTTTCCATGATGGTTGGACCGGACAGAATATCAGTAGATGAGATGGCTGCAGGAAACATTGCAGCAGTTGTCGGCTTGAAAGCTGCCATAGCAGGTTCCACGGTTTCATCACTTCCAGATATGGAACCCTTTGAACCCATGCAACATTATACAGATCCAGTTGTCACACTTGCTATTGAAGCAAAGCACACTTCAGATCTTCCCAAGCTCATAGATGTTTTGAGGAGCGTTTCTAAGGCAGACCCGTCTATCCAGATAGATATAAACCAGGAAACGGGGGAACATCTAATTTCAGGTATGGGAGAACTTCATCTTGAAGTTACACTTTACAGAATTAAAAATGACTACAAAGTTGAGGTCCAGACATCCGAGCCTCTGGTGGTTTACAGGGAAACTGTTGACAGGAAGGGAGGTCCATTTGAAGGGAAGTCTCCTAACAAGCATAACAGGTTCTATTTCGAGGTTGAACCTCTTGACGACAGCGTACTTCAGCTAATAAAGGATGGAAAGATACCACAGGGTTCAAAATTCAAGGACAAAAAGGCACTACTGGAGCTTCTTTCTACAACTACACTTACAAGAGAAGAGGCAAGGGGTCTTGAGGCAGTGGATGGAAATAACATTATGGTAGATGTCACAAAGGGTATCCAGTATCTGGACGAAACCATGGAACTGCTCATTGAGGCATTTGGAGAAGTTATGCGCCGTGGTCCCCTGGCAAACGAAAGAGTCAGCGGTTTGAAGGTGAGGCTTGTCGACGCCAAACTGCACGAGGACAGTATCCATAGGGGTCCAGCTCAAGTAATACCTGCCGGAAGAAACTCAATATACGGTGCAATGTGCCAGGGAAAGAGAATTCTCATGGAACCAATTCAAAAAGTATACATAAACGCACCCCAGGAAGTCCTGGGTTCGGTAACTAACGAAATCCAGCAGAGAAGGGGTGTTGTTGAAGAAATGAATCAGGAAGGCGAGGACATAGTTGTCATAGCAAATGTTCCCGTTGCGGGTATGTTCGGATTTGCGTCAGCAATAAGGGGAGCAACCGGCGGGAAGGTTCTGTGGAGTTCTGAAAACAGCGGATACCAGAAAGTTCCAGCTGAGATGCAGAAAGAGATTGTGGCAAAGATAAGGGAAAGAAAGGGGCTCAAGGCAGAACCTTACGACGAGGCCTATTACGCCGGCCTCTGATTCCCCACCTTTTTCATTATGAAAGCAATCTGTTACAATTGTGGGGAAAGCAGAAAGGACATAGAAAACATCTGCTCGGTCTGTGGTTCTTTTTTTACATTGAAACCAGATTTTAAATTCAGAGCAAACATCGAGAAAAACTATCCATATATTCACAATTTCGTGACTCTGGGGGAAGTCGAGACCCCAATATTAAATTTCGATGAATTTTCTCTTAAACTGGATTATTTCTCTCCAACGTTCTCATACAAGGACAGGGGGTCCAGATCCCTTGTATCCTATCTGAAAGATGTTCTTCCAGGAAGGGGAATAACAAAAATAAATGAGGATTCATCAGGAAATGCCGGTTCATCCATGGCTGCGTACGGTCGAAAAGCCAGTTTTGAAGTTAACATTTTTGTTCCAGCCAAAACCATGCAATCCAAGGTTAACCAGATTAAAAGCTACGGTGCTAATATAGTCACGGTTGATGGAACACGGGAGGATGTACAGAAAAAAGCAGACCGAGCAG
>JAJZKL010000256.1 GCA_021804185.1 Thermoplasmata archaeon
AGCCTCACTGTTCTGGCACTAATGCTTGGAACTGCAGCCGGTATTTAATGAGGTTTATGAGTGGTTCTGTTAATTCTGCGGTTGTTCACAGGCTCTGTTTAAAATATGTGGATAAAAAAGATAAATACGCATCGGAAGGCAACAAGTGACTATGGAAGGGGGCAATACAAGATGCATCATTCTGAAATGTTGATCGCGGAGAGTATGGAAAACCCCGTGGATCTGAAGCAAAGACCAGGCGATCCAGGGACGGTACATCCGCAACAAAGAATCATGAGCATCACTTCGGATACAGGGAACACACACTTGTCAACGAAATCAAGATCACTGGGAAATTGTCTGTGACGCCTGCCAATGTCCATGATTCCCGCATGGATCTGAGAGCAAGGGAATCAACGTAGCCATGGACAGGGCCGTGAGGGGACACAAGCTTCCCATACAGTCCATAAGACGCACAACCTGAGGATATCCAGGATCAGGTCGCTGGTGGAGCATCCCTGTGCGTTCATGAAGAGGATGTTTCACTTTGCAAAATCATGGATGTAGTGATCAAAAAGACCTAAAAAGTCAGGTAATTATGAAACACACTTCAGATCTGGATTTATTAAATTTGGCCATTCTTTATGAAGACAAGACTATCTCTCAAGCCTTATTTCGACTTTTCAACATTCTGAAACAATATCTTTTCCATGTCGTTGAGATCCATGAGAACGGCCTCATCCTTTTTTTCTTTAATATCTCCTGTAAAACCGGATTCAGAAAACACCGCATAAGTGACAGTACTTTCTGGGTATTCCTCCAAAAGCTGCTTTGATTTCAATATCAACCTGTTAACTATGGTAACTGGTACGGGTTTAGCCGTCCACTTACACTCAGCAAAAAGCAGCTCATTTCTTCCCTCTGAATAAGCGACTATATCTATTTCTTCAATATCCTCGCCACTTCTTTTTGATTTGTTTCTTCCCCACCATCTGGCCACATTGTCAAAGGTTCTTCCCATTATCCCATCGGCCACGAGGTTCTTCATGAGCCCCTCAAATTGCTCTCCTGCGTATACTTCGAAATTGCGAAGGAATTTTTTATTGAGCTCTCCCATATGAGAACCCTCAATCTCACTTTTGTTCGGCAGAACGAATCTAAACCAGAAAGAAAGGTAAGGGTCTGATATCCAATAGAGTCTCCTTTTAAATTTGTCAGAAGCACCAAAGGGGATTTCTGGTTTAATAAGTTCAAGTGACATGAGAACGTCAATATACTTTGAAACCATGCTTTTGTCCATCCCTGTATAGGAGCAAATTTCCCCAAGAGTATGATTTCCATGGGCTATTGATCTGAGGATAAGTGAATAATTCCTTGGCTCCCTCAGTTCAGTTCGTAACAGGAATTCTCCTTCTTCGTAAAGCGATGCACCCTTGGATAAAATATTTCGGTAAATATTTTCATGGAATGTGAGAGCAGGTTCAAATTTTAGCAGGTATTCCGGAATGCCCCCTATGGTAAAATACGTTCTGCAAAGGTCAGGCATATTATAGTTAAGAAACTCCCTGATATATCTGAAATTCAAGGGGTTAAGCCTTAGCTGACCTGTTCTTCTGCCATACAGAGGACTTTTATAAGAAAGTACTTCATTCTCCATAATACTTATTGAAGATCCGGACAGGATGAGCATTACATTCATGTGACTCAGCAATGAGTCATATATTTTCTGGAAGATTGAGGGTATCGATCTGTTCGCCTCTATGAGATAAGGAAACTCATCAATGGCAATTATGAACTTGAACTCAGAACATTTTCTCTGAAATGAACCGTTGGCAGCGATCATTGAAAAAAGTGAATACCAGTCCTGAAACTGTCCACTTCTTAGGCTGGAATCGCCAATGAATTCAGAAATTATTCTTTGAAAATCCCGTATGTTCTCTCTGTCCCCTTCGTTTGTTGCTAGAAAATATATCCCTCTGCCAGTAATGAATTTGCTAATTAGTTCTGTCTTTCCAACTCTTCTCCTTCCATAAATTATGAAGAGACCACTTTCACCCCTGGAGTATGATTTCTCGAGAATTTCTATCTCTTCTTTTCTGTCTATAAATTTGTGTTGAGACATAAGTATTATACTTTATACTCAACTAAAATATATACATTTTCTCTTATAACCTGAACTCCGCAGATTTAGGTACATGTAACTGATTCAAGAGAATCCAGGATGTCCCTCTGCTTCCTGGTCCTCTCCCTTTCAATTATTTTCCCGTCTATCTCAATCATCTGCAGCTTCTCCAGCTCAAGGAATGCCTTATCTGTCAACGCCGGTTGAATATTTTCCACCCATACTTGGATTTTTCTCCATTCTATTTCACCTCGTTTATATTTGTGTTGCCCAACTTCTTTCTCTCCTTGAGCCTGTAGGAATCCCCTCTTATGTTCACTACCGTACAATGATGCAGTATCCTGTCAAGGACAGCAGATGCCATAACCGAATATCCAAGAATCTCACCCCATTCGGAGAATGACTTGTTTGATGTGCATATGGTCGAATGCTTCTCGTACCTTGACGAGACGAACTGGAGGAAGAGATTGCTTTCTTCACGGGTCAGCGGCAGATATCCGATATTGTACTGTTTCACTCACATGATAGGGGCGAAGCCTGTGATAAAGATAAGGAAGAACGCTTCTCCGGATCGATATAAGGGCAGCAAATATAGGAGAAGGGCAATCAGGGAGTACCAGGATCTCGGTTACAGGAAATGGTCAGAGCAGAATAGTTACGGAATGAGATGGCCCGGAACAGAGGGTATATTCTCTGCTGTGAAGAGGAAATACGGCGAGAACACCGTCTCGAGATCGGAAACAGGCCTCATAGCCGAAGGCTACCAGAGATTCTGGTCCTACGACGAGATCAGGGAGTATGGTGAAAGAAAGGTGAAAATGGGGATGAAAGTACAGGGTTGAAACCCTAGAGCGGTCAAAACAGTCTGACTCAGTAGAGATGGACCGGATATACGGGATTCATTCAACAGAGCAGTTCACTCAGGTAAATTGAAATAAAACAATGTTGTGCTCAAACATGGTTAAGCTGAATTGTCATCTTTCCCAATTAGATGGGTACATTGAAGTTTCATTGGATTACGTCAAAAATCAATATAGGAACTATGATCCAGGAAATTATCTTTACCGACTGCTACTTTCCAAATCAACTGCACCGAAAAAGTTTTCTGATGAGCATTTAGAGTTGTTATATGTTACTTTGGCTGCATGGGGCATGCGCGCGAGAGGAGCGAAACTAACCGAGTTTGACATCTTTAAAAAGTCAATATTGAGCTATGAAAATGAAATAAGAGAATGGGAGAAATTTAGGATAGAAACATTAAAAACGGAT
>JAJZKL010000257.1 GCA_021804185.1 Thermoplasmata archaeon
AAGGAAAATCAAAAATTGGAGATGCACATAGAGATAGAGTGGACTCCTGGGAAATAAAAGCTAATACTTAAAATCGATTTCGGTACCGTGATACGATTCTGAGATATATTCCGGCGTCTCCATCTAGATACAGATGAAAACCATATAACTTTCAGACACCAGAATTGGCCGAAGTTTTGGTGAAATCTAATGGTTTCATTTTTCGGCCGTTATTAAGATGGAGTTGAGTCGATATCTCCATAATATATCATACTTCCATACATGGAACAGTATGTCAACAGAATAGAATAAAATGGAGTTTCATCGGAATGGACCGGTCGGGATTTGATTATTGTTTTAAGCGAATACTTTTAGAGGTATTCTCTAATAACTTTTTGGTCATTCGATTTAGTGTTTCATCAAATAAGGGACAATAACTTTTTGATTAGTGCTTTGCTTTCCTTATGGGAAATATGGTCAAAGGTTGAATTGTCGGCTATAATTCCCTGCTCCAGTAAGTCTCGCAAGAAATCAAATCCTGATATGATTGAAGACAACCAATCAAATCTGGCAAACTGAAATGCATCACTCTGAAGTAACGCAATGATATCGCCACAATCCTTGGTGAATTTGTCACTTAAGTGGTCCTTGTCCGGTGTAGTTTCAAGCGATAGGTCATAGTGTCTGTCCCATGCCGCTTTTAACTTTAGCAGGAGGAGCATTGAGATCTCTGGGACTAAGGCTTGAAACTCAGACTCAAAGGAATATGAAATATTCTTGGGAACAGTCTCGTATTCCATTTCCATCAAATTGAGCAATTTTTCCGTTCCGTGGAATTGATCTCTTTTAGGTAGAAAGTCAAGATAAATATCTCCGGAATCCAAACGTTTTAAGTATAGCGTGTTTCCTGCAGAATCCTTTTCTTTCCTGTAATCCCGGGTCGAGTACAGGTGTTTCTTTAACGGGTCCTTGAAACGACCGGTCGCAATCAAATCGATATCGAGTGAATATTTCCATGGATTAAATGAGTGGACTGCCCATCCGCCTATGAGGATGATATCGCCTGGCCTATAATTTCTGTTAGCGATGCTCCAGTCAAAAATGTACCTGAGCTCGTTGAATGAATCCCTGGCCAGAATGGTCTCTCCGCCTTCTTCATTTACCACTCTTATTCACCAGATCCTTTGCGGCAATCCGGCCATCCATACCTAATCCTGCAAGGTCCAGTATGTTCTGGCACAGGTCAACAATCCGAATGCCATTAAACATGGTGGAAGATTTCATGATATCTCTTTCGGGCACATACACCTTCAAGCGGCATCCGCCCGCTCCCCTCTCAGAAAAGGACCTGATAGCTTCTCTGTCGGATGGGTTTGGGAGGTAGAGATATGCAGTATCTTCCCTCATTATGGATGAACCATATGAAACTGCAGATGAATGGGCCGTGAAAGCATAATCAATGCCAAGTCTGTTGAGATTGAGCGCAACTTCATTTATACACCGGGTTGCTGTGCTGAAATTGGTGTTTATGGTTTCCAGGAGCAGGCCCTCAAGGGCTCTTTCCCACGAGACTACATTGAAAAGCTTGTCCATGTCTTTGATTCTCAAACCGTAATCCACAGTTATTATTCCAGAGTCCTCAAGTTTATGAATTATGTTGTTTGTCCACCCATATGAAACACCCGTTTTCCTAGAAACAGAAAGGATATTGGATGGCTTGTCAGTCAGTAAGGAGCAGACAATTTTCCACGCCTTTTCAGAAGTGAGTCTTGACGGGCTTGTTTTTAAGTGTTCGAAAGGGGCATTCGCCTCAGATGAAGTTACCCTCGGTGACAGGTACTGATACAATTTTGGAGGAATAAGCAAGGTGTCTACACCAAGCTTGGTGGCAAGTTCTTGAGTACTGTACTTCAGTGATTTTCCAACACAAACCAATCTAATCTCCTTCTTGCCCAACAATTGTTTATTTATTAAGTGCGAAATGGCATATATTCTGTATATGGTGTCTTCATTTATTCTAGGCTTGATTTCAACAAGCGTAATAGTGTCTCTGGACTCAATTGCTAAATCTATCAGTAATTCCCTTTCTCCAACAGATATTGGGTACGACCATTCTATTTTTGCATCGGGTGAAATCCGGAGTTTCTCAAGTATAAACTGATAAATTAGTTTTAGATCTTCATTCATCCTTGTATCTGTATCCAGTGATACTTTATTAATGTATCACTGATAACTATCAGTTAACAGAGATAATTTAAATACCTATCAGTGATAAAAAATCGAAGAATAAAAAATAGTGGACCGGTCGGGATTTGAACCCGAGGCCTCCTGCTTGCGAAGCAGGCGATCTACCGCTGATCTACCGGCCCTTCTATAGAATTCAGTTGATCTCCTGCCCTATATAGCAAATCCGTGCTATCATTGCATCCAGCTGTATGTTGTCGCTGGAACCCTCGACAAGGCGAAACTCAGCGTCTCCTAATGCCATTATCACCTGAATCTTTTGCTTTGCTGGCATGTTCTCCCTCCGGATTGCCGAGTGTATGCCTCTGACAATGTCGATGCCGGAAAGTCCCTCCTCAATAAGCATCTTGTCAAGCATTTCCCTCGCGTCGTTGAACAGGCCGGCCAGGGAGGCTGCAGCGAGTTTTCTGAAAGCCTCCTTGTTGGCCATCCCCTGTATCTCAAATATATTCATGGCTCCAGAGTTCCCTGACGCCTTAACTGACTGGAGAACATTCAGTGCTCTTCTCATGTCCCCCTCAGAGGCCTCTGCAATGGACATAAGCGACTCGTTATCAATGGTGAGTTTCTCCTTGTCGGATATGAACCTTAATCGCTTTACCATCTCCTCTGGTTTCACCGGTCTGAAACGCATGACTACCGTTCTTGACTGTATAGGGGGTATAATCTGAGAGGAATAGTTGCATGAAAATATGAATCTTGTAGTAGAGGAGTAGACCTCCATGGTTCTCCTTAGCGCGGCCTGGGCCTCCGGAGTCAGCTGATCCGCCTCATCCAGGAATATTATCTTGAATCCAAGTTCATTAGACGCCATTATACGGGCGAAATCCTTTACATTTTCCCTTATAACATCTATTCCGCGCTCATTGGACGCATTCAATTCAAGTATGTTCTGCTTCCAGTCCTGGCCGAAAAGTTCCATGGCCAGCGCAAGGGCCGCTGACGTTTTCCCTATCCCTGCCGGTCCTGCAAATATAAGATGGGGCAACTCCCTGCGATCAACGAAGGACTTTAATTTCCTAACGTTCTCTTCCTGTCCAACTATTTCGGATAGGTTCTTCGGCCTGTACTTCTCTGTCCAAATGTCAATCATCAGGTTCCACTTTTCTA
>JAJZKL010000258.1 GCA_021804185.1 Thermoplasmata archaeon
CGGAAAATATAATTGAAAATCGAAAGGACGTCACGGGTGTCGCCCCTGCAGTATTCAAGAAATTCAGAAGACTTTGATTTCCACATTTCGTGGATGGCTTCACCTATGTTCATGTCTTCCCTGACCACCAGGTGTTTTTTCCTGTCAAGAGGAAGATCAGCAAAAGCCTCATGGCTTACCACCTCGGACAGTTTTCTGAAGCGGTAATCACCATCGTATTTTCCAAGGAATTCCGCAATTACCTGCATCATGTCCAGTGTGTATGAAACGGACAGGAAATGCTTGAGGTTCCAGAGCTGCTTTCCATACGGAAGCTTTGCCATCTTCATTCTGAGCAGGGGAATATCATAGCCTGTCTGGTTGTATCCTATTATCACTGATGGAGATAAGTCCCTTATGAAAGTATCCAGTTTTGACAGTATCTCAAATTCAGAATCAGCGCTGTCATCTTCTGCCACAAAGAGTTGGGTTTTCATGTCACCATCCATATAGGACAGGGAGACTGCTATGATTTTCTCATAGGTGAGGAACTGCTCCTTCTTCAGTATGAGTGTTTCGAGATCAATTGATAAAACGCAGTTCTTTCCGTCTGATTTGATTATTGCAGGTATTATGGTTTCATAGGGGGACCTCGTCATAAATGGAATATTGCAATAAGCGTTTAATAATATTCCAGACTTACGGAACATATGAAATTTGCACAGAGAGACTATTTAGGAAAAAGGGTCAACCTTGGCCAGTTACAGGACCTGATTGAAAGTTTCTTTGGAGAGGAAGGCTTCAGGACACAGTCATCAAAGCATCCACAGGGCTACATAGTCCAGGCGAAAAAGGGCGGAATTTTCAGGACCATTTTGGCAGCCAACAGGGCATACACAATAATGATTGACGGTACTCCATCAAACTTCAAGATCAGGATTGGGGTTGCAGACTGGCTGAAGGACTTAAAAAATGAAGTTACAGAACCATTCTTTACAAATCCAATGATGGCCTATCTGGAGGTTCCGGAAGCATTATGGTCCTATGAACTGGAACACCAGATGTGGCATTACATAGAGACGCAGGTTGATCTTGGGATCCAGTGATTACCAGGTCTGGCCTGTAATCCGCTGGAACATGTCCACATAAAGCTGCGAGGTTTTCTGGATCATTTCCGGTGGCAGCGGAGGGATTTCCGGCTCCTTTTCACCCTTCTTCCTGGCATCGTAAAGCTGTTTATGATAACCTATGCTTCTGTAGTACTGTCTCACGGATTCCTTGCTCAATTCAATGACCTCTCCGGAATTGTACTTTTCAAGGTCCCAGAATCTGTCTTCATCTGCAGTTCCAAAGGTGTCGATTATGACCGGCTGCCTTCCAGGGCCGAAGGCGAACTCCTTCTTTCCGTCGGCGTGTATGAGGCCCCTGCTGAAAACCTGTTTATTGAGGCGCCTGTCTATCTTCAGGATGGTCTCCCTGATGTTGTTGATCTCCGTTCCGGTCATGCCTCCAATTTCTATGGCCTCACCCCTTGTGAGGACGCGATCAAATTTTTCATATTTTGTGGTAACTTCAAAGAATGGGTCGTCCAGCTCCTCGCCGTATTTTGGCATGTGGTTAAGGCCTACATCGTCAGGTTTCAGCGTGCCCTCACTAAGGCGATCGAACAGGGAACCGGCCACATAATAGCGCATTATGAATTCAAGAGGAATAACATACTCAATTTCGTATGGGCTTCCTTTACCTTCGGGAACAAAGAATTTCTTGACTCTCATCTCGTTCGGTGCCGGAGTATCAATGAAGTGCGTCTCAACTCTTGCAGATTCCTTTGCCATCTTGAACCAGTAAGCAGAGGTCCTGCAGAGTGATTCTCCCTTATGAGGAATCAGGCTTGGAATCATCTTGTCAAAAACGGATATCTTATCCGTGAATCTGAAAAGCAGGGTTTCTCCCTCATCATACACTTCCTTGACTTTACCGGTTCGTATCAACTGCATGAGTGTCGTTAGCTTACAATAATATTAATGCTTTTTTCATTATTTATACAGCTGGCACACTTCAAATTCCAGGAGCATTCCTGAGATGAAATATTATGCTTCTGCCAACAGTCTGCTAAATATACGCGCTGTAAATCATGGTAAGAAACAATGAGAAGCAGGATGACAGTTTTCCTTGACCATGTCAGGCACGACACTGCATTCAGGGAAAAAATGAATGAGAGGATATCCATTGTTATGGATCTCATCAGGGAAGGGAGAGACAGAACATCCATTGGAAGGATGCTGAAGATACCGCAAGGCGATCTTGTAATCATCTTTGAGATTGCAAAGGCAAGGATCAAGGTTTCTCACAAATTTTCGCTCTATGAAAAGGTGTGGCTGGACCAGTACCTGTCAAGTTTCTCAACTCCGGAGGTGGTCTGCAATTACAGGGCCGGCAGGATATCCGGCATGAACCTCATGGATATAGGGTCGGGCAGCGGCATACAGACTGCCATAATGTCGCGATCCAACCTGTCCACCGTGGGCATTGAGTCTGACGCTGACCGCTATATGATGTCCCTGCTGAATGGGGATGTCTACAGTGGCAGAAATTTAAGATTCATTCATGGAGACGGGATCAGGGCACTTGAAGCCGGTAAAATCACTGATGATACTGTGGTTTTCAGCGATCCGGCCAGACCATCAGGTGCGTCAGAGCGCAGGCTGGGCGATCTCACTCCAACTCCAGATGCTGTTATTGCAGCGGCCAGAGGCAGGACAGCAAATTTTGTTTTTGATCTTCCTCCACAGATGAAATGGAACAACATAACAATTCAGGGTGAAAAGGAATACATTTCTGTGAAAGGATCTCTGAACCGCCTGACCCTGTATACGGGGGAGATTTCAAACTCCCAGGTTTCTGCCGTGGTTCTTCCCCAGGGCATAAGGATCAGCGGAGCTCCCGAGGAGAATCCTCCAGTGTCCGGGTCATGCGAGGATGATTATCTGTATTCGTTTGATCCTGCCGTCATAAGAGCAAAACTGGTTCGAAATGTTATTGCAGAGACCGGAATAAAGCCGGTGGCATCCGATAAGAGGAGATATCTGGCATGCGCTTCAAGAATAATTGACAGGTTTCCGGGAGAGATATACGAGGTTCTCTTCACTTCAAGTTCTCAGGACATAGGGTCAGATCTACGTGCAGCGGATGCAGGCAGGGTTTTTCTGAGATATGGCGTACAGGATGGAAGTTATTATGAGGCAAGAGATGCATTATCAGCTGGGCTGAGTGGCGGCAGGGACATTTACCTCTTCAGGATCGGAGAAAAAACCGTTGGAACCGTAAAAATAGCTGTAAAAGATGTT
>JAJZKL010000259.1 GCA_021804185.1 Thermoplasmata archaeon
TCAACTGATTGTAAAATTTTTATTTCCTTTTATCCTGAAAACAACTGTGCATCTCTGCATTGTGTAAAATATATCATTTATGTATATTAAAGTATTTTTTATAAAAATGAAAATTATGCCTTGCTTTTAGTTCCGAGTTTTCTCTTCCTTATCTCTTCAGTGATCTTGGGAAGTGCGTCGTAAAGGTTTCCATGTATGTAGAAATCTGAGTATTTGACTATCTCTGCATCCGGATCAGTATTTATGGACACTATGAACTCGCTGTCCTTCATACCCACGAGATGCTGTATTTTCCCGGAGATGCCGGCTGCAACATAGAGATGTGGCCTTACTGTCCTTCCGGTCTGCCCTACCTGGTGATCATAAGGAATCCATCCAAGATCAACAACAGGTCTTGATGCACCAACCACTCCGTCCAGTTCCTTCGCCAGGTCCTCCACATACTTGAAACCATCCGGTTTTCCCAATCCCAATCCACCGGAAACAACTGTTTTTGCAGTTGTGAGATCCAGTGCCTGTCTTGGCCTGAATTCCAGCACCTTCACCGTTTTCATCTTATCCGGAACCTTGACCTTACGAATGTCTATTTTTACGTCTTTCCTTCTGGTTTTTCCAGGCAGTTTGTAGCTTCCTGGTCTTGAAGTTATCATCTGCGGCCTGTGTTTCCTGCACAGAATCTGATCGATGGTCTTGTCACCGAAGGACGGTCTCCAGGCAATAAGAAGGCGGTTCTGTTTGTCTGCATCAAGTTCAATGCAGTCTGCAGCAACTCCTGTGTTGCATCGTATGGCGATTCTCGATACCAGGTCTCTTCCCTCCCTTGTGCCAGACATCAGGAATATGTTTGGTTTGTAGCTCTCCACTGTTTCTGAAATGAAGTGGGCAAAAGGGACGCTGCTGAAGGTCTTGAGATCAGGAGATTCAATCCCGATCACTGTGTCACAATTGTAGTTTGCGGCTTCGTCTGCCACTTTATCTAGATCAGATCCAACCATTATGCCTACAAGCTTCTCTTCAAGCTTGTCCGCAAGTTCTCGACCCATTCCAAGCATTTCCAGTGATCCCCTCTCTATCTTTCCGTTCTTGTGCTGTACGTATACGAAAACATCTCTGTATTCATCCAGATTCTTAGGCGGGTCACAACCCCTGAGTTCAACCATTTAAGCCTCACCTATCTTAATTGCACCCTTCTCAATGAGATCGTCAACCAGCTTTGGTATCTCCTCCACCTCATATTTCTTCCCTTCTCTCTTTTTCTCCTCCGGTATCTTGAGGGAACCTACAACTGTGGGAGATCCCCTGATCCCCACCCACTCAGGTTGGAGTTTCAGTTTATCATGATCCAGGACCGTGATTCCCTTCTTCAGGGCATCTATCTTCATCCTGAGTGTGGATCTTCTTGGAAGGTTTGAACCTATGAGTGTGGTGACCAGGACAGGCATGGGAGCGCTTACAACCTCAGTCCCATCCTCCAGGTTTCTTTCCACTATTACATTCTTTCCATCCACCCTTGAATTTACGGAATATGTAACCTGATCAATACCCAGAAATTCAGCAACTCCCGGACCGACATGCCCCGTTCCCGAATCCGTGGTGCTTTCCCCTGCGAATATAATGTCAAAATCACCTATTATATTGAATGCAGCAGCAAGGGTCAGGGAAGTTGCCCATGTGTCAGCAGCTGCAAAGACTCTGTCGGTGATAAGTATGCCTTTATCAACCCCTCTCCCCATGCATTCTATAAGGGCTGTTTCCGCTGCAGGGGGGCCCATTGTCATCACAGTTATTTCGGCGCCAACCTCATCCTTTATTTTCAGTGCAGCTTCAATGGCATTTTCATCAGCAGGGTTGATAATTCCCCTTGCCTGGGATCTGTTCAGTGTGAATTTAACCGGGTCGATGAAAATTTCCTCTGCATCTGGAACCTGCTTTATGAGCACGACAATCTTCAACGTCATCTATGATCACCCGTACTTGTATTTGACTCCATGGGCACCCTTGACATTGTTCCAGCTCACGCTTCCATGGGAGCATGCCACAACACAAGTACCGCACTCCACACAGTCTTCATACTTGAAATTCAGTTTCCCCTCAATGAGGGTGTAACACTTGGCCGGGCACGCATATGTGCAGAAATGGTCAGGGCATGTCTCACATATGTTATGGTCCACGGTAATATGGGCAAAGCTCTTGTCTGTCTTATAGTTCAACAGGGATAATCTGTCCTCAATTTTCATATCATAGCCTCCTTATCATTTTAAATGACTCTGAGATCATCTTGGAACTGCTCACTTTCTCCTTTTTCATTGCATCCATCAGTATTTTGTACATATGTCTCTTTGGCATCCCGTTTTCCATGAATATCTCAAGCATTACACTTTCCAGGATACCTGGAAGTTTCTGATGAATGAGATTCCCCCATGTCACGTTCTCGATGCCTTTGAAATTTAACATGTCCTGCATGACAAATGTTTTCTGGAGCTTCTCCTGGTAAAGTGAGAGTGCACTGTCGCTGTAATTTCCTTTTTCCTTCAGTTCCACAAAAGTATCCGCTGCGGTAATGCCGGACTGGATTGCGTAATTCATACCCTGCAGTACCAAACCGTTGCTGAATGAAAAACCTGCTGCATCACCAACTATCATGTAGCCGTCGCCGAACAGTTTTGGTATTGAACCATAACCGCCCTCCTGAACCATATGCGCGCTGTATTCGTCAATTTTGCCCCCTTCAATCAATGGTGCAATGGAAGGATGGGAGTTGAACTGCTCTATTATATCAAATGAGTGTGTATTTCCGTTGGACCTCAGGTGTTCCATGGATATGACTGCACCAAGTGAGATGCTATCCTTGTTGGTATACAGGAAACCTCCTGCCTCAACGCCCCCCTTGAGGAAACCGAGAACGTATTCCCCTGCAAAGCCTTCTTTGCCCCTAAGGTTGAATCTCTCGTTTATCTTCTCTTCCGGGAGTTTTATGACCTCTTTTACACCGATTGCAACATCATGATCCTTCAGAGGTTCCCTTATTCCGGACTGTATGGCAACCCTTGGGTTTGCACCCTCCGCAAGAATCACGGTATCTGCAGTGATGATATCTCCATCCTGCTCCACACCTATTACCTTTCCATCCTTCATGGCAAGTCTGTCCACTGTGACTCCGTTTACAAGCATTGATCCGGCATCAGACGCCTTTTTGGCAAGCCACTGGTCAAGTTTTACCCTCAGTACTGTGTATCCGGATTTGTTCTCATCAAACTTTCTTGACCTGAAGTCTATATTTATGCTGGAATCCTCCGTAAGAAAACCCACGGTT
>JAJZKL010000260.1 GCA_021804185.1 Thermoplasmata archaeon
TTCGATCCAAAGAAGGCGGGTTACTATATACCATGCGGATACGCTGCTAACCGGCACAGCATGACCGATCTGCTGTCCTGGACTAAGTTGGACTTTTCCACGTATATAGAGAGTGAAGCTGGAGAAATCATATTTTCGGGGGCATCTCAAAGAGAGATCAGGTTTCGATCCAGGGGAATGGTAACATTTGACAAGAACAAGCTTGAAGCTGATCTGCTGAAAGATTGCAAGTGGTCCCGCGAAACAGTGAAGGGATCCTACGACCTCCTGGTCGATGCCACCGGAGTCTCAAGACGTTATCTTCCTAAAGAAGAAGATTACAGAATGCATACTGTCGAATACCTCATGGACTTAGAAGAAAAAAAGGAATTCCAGTTCAGGTATTTCCCACGAGGCTCGGGCTACTTCTGGATTTTTCCCAAAGGAAATAAATATCATGTTGGCGCTGGGTCCGACTCGATCGCTAAGATAAAAGACTCTCTTTCTCCTTACACTCCGGAAAAAATTGTATCCCGGGACATCAGGCTGAAACCCTTTATGCATTCGATATCGGATGGAAGCGTAATAGGGGTCGGTGAAGCGATTGGAACAGTTTCACCCATTACGGGAGAAGGGATTGTACCTTCAATGAAATCTGCATTTCTTCTCTTTACTGCGATTACGAGGAGCAATGATTTGAATACAATAAAAGAAAATTATGCTTCACTCGTAAAAAAAGAATTCAGCAGGTATTACATTCTTTACGACCTGCTCAGAAGCTTTCAGTCTAATACCATTCAGAAAAGGAGAGCTATTTCATATATTATGGCTGCAAGAAAGGATCTCAGGGAATTTGGAGTTGATTTTAAGATATCGCGCATGCTGAGGGAATTCCTTTAATCATTTAATCCCGCCATCAACCGGTATCATAGCATCTGTGGTTGCACCGAATGAATCCTCATCAAGGAGAGCAAGAAGCACTCCCGCCACGTGCGATGGAAGCACCTCAATCCTGAGAAGGTTCTGTGTCTTGTACTCGTCCACGGTCTGTCCCTTGGCCTTGGCCCTGGATTCGAGTACTCCATTTTCCCATATCCTGGATCCGCGGAATATCTTGTCCGGGTTGATTATGTTTGATCTTATTCTGTATTTACCGCCTTCCTTGGCAACATAATGAGAAAGGTGAGCTGCGAACGCTTTCGTTGTTCCGTACATTGTCATCTCCTCGCCAGGGTTGGTAAGATTCTTTGTAATATTGAATACGAAGTTCCCGCCAATTCCCTGGGTTTTCATTATCCTGAATGCTTCTCTCGTTATCAGGAATGTTCCTCTTGCATTTACCTGATACATCTGATCCATATCTTTCATGGATATCTTGTCTATTGGGGCAGTCTTCAAAATGCCTGCATTGTTGAACACTATGTCAATTCCTCCGAACTTTCGGACGGCATCTAGATAAAAAACAGTTACAGCTGTCTCATCCGACATGTCCGCAATCACAGGAAGGTTTTCTGTTGATGACTCCGAATAAACGTGCTTGCTTTCATCGTTCACTTTGGGATCGAGATCTACCGCAACTACATGAGAGCCTGCTAGAGCCAGCGTCCTGAAGGCCTCCAACCCTATTCCACCAGCTGCACCTGTCACCACTGCGACCGTGCCTTCCAGTTTTCTTGGCTTATATTTCTTGAGCTTTGCCTCCTCAAGCGGCCAGTATTCCATTGCATATGCTTCGGCTTTTGTTATGAATGCATGTTTCGACACGGTATCCGCATATGCATTGACTGTGAACGAATGCAGAGCCTGATCTAGTATTATTTTGCATTCCTTATAATTTGGACCAGAAGTCAATATACCGTATCCCCGAATCACGATAACTGACGGGTTTGGATCATGCATTGGGTATGAGGAAGCATATTGGGAATGCTCTTTTGCATATTTTTCCCGGTAACCGGAGATCAGCTCTTCGGACCGGGCAATATCGCCGATATACAAGAAATCAAATTTGGTTCTTATCAGCATGTCAGGTGTTGCAGGTCCGTAAGAGCACATTGCTTCAGTCTTACTTGATCTTGATATCTGAAGCGACATTTCGGATCTGTCCGATAAGACTATCTTTTTTGTCTTTGACGACAGGAGTCCACGCAGCTTGGGAATGAAAGCCATCTCATCTATCTCCACTTTGTCATAATCAGGAGAAAACAGCTCTGCTTTCTTTCTTGAATCCCTGAATTCCTCGGCCCGGGAAACTATCAAAATATGATTTTCATATGATTTCCTCGCGTCGTCAGCAAATGTAAAGAGCCCGTGCTTTCTGAGAACCAGCCCTCGAGCACCTTTTGCTTTATCGATGACAGAAAGAACCGCTTTTGCAAGTTTAAACCCGGGAGGAATATAAGGCAATACTATAACATCGCCGAGAATCTGCCTGACCTGTTCATCAGTCAGGTCTGTATTTGTGATTGAGAGGATCGCATCAGAATGCGAATGGTCAACGAACCTGAATGGGATAAATGCATGGAGAAATGACTCAACGCTTGGTGAAGGCTCCTGGGGGTTTAACATACTCTTTCGGAGAAAGTCGGCCATGGTAATGTCATCCATCGATTCAATGGCCTTAGCAGCCTCAAGGTCCTCCATTCTCAGTCCTGTGAATCCTCTTTCAGTTATTGTAGATAGATCGGAGCCGCTGCCCTTGACCCTCAAGACGCTTATCTTTCTTCCTGCGTGATCAACTTCACTTATCTTTACGGATGTGTTGCCGCCTCCATGGAGAACGAGTTCGCTTTCCACTCCAAGCAATCTTGATGTGAAAGCCCTGATCGACAGGTCATCGTTTGATGGCGGCGTTGTCCACTTACTCTTCATTAGATCGGTGATGCGTGGAATTTATAACAACTTTCCCCTAACTTTCAAGAATAGGATATTATGTGTAAAAGATCATGAAATTACTCAAGCCGTATAAGTGGCCTTCCAGGCCAGGCATTCTTGTTCCTGCGATCTGGGTGTCCCCTGTTGACAGATACTTCGCAGCCGAAGGTCAGTTCCAGGTACTCTTTGCTGCTTTCCAGAATAGAGTATTCGTCTCCGTCGAACTGTGATATAAGGTTCCTGATTTTCATGAATTCAGGAATTGTCCATTTCATATCCTGCGGTACTTTCGACATATCACCTTTTGCTAAAAATGGAAAAATAGCCCTAATCTCGTCCGGAACCACAATTGCCTGTATCTTCTTTGGTTGAATCCCGGTCGCCTTCATTATTTCCCTTATATCCTGAATAATCCGGTTGACATATTCCTCTGCCTTCAGTACGGATTCATTCGGGT
>JAJZKL010000261.1 GCA_021804185.1 Thermoplasmata archaeon
CTCCAATGGTCCTGAATTTTCCTGCATTCTTCGATCAATAGTTTCATTGCAGCCTTGCCCGCACCCTTCCCCCTCATTTCACGTTTCACATACACAGAGAATTCCACTATGCCGGAATAGCTTTTGCGGGAACTGTAAGGAAAAGTTCCGGCAAACGCCAATATGTTCCCGTCAAGCTCTGCTACGACAATGGGGAGACTGTAATCAAACCATCCCCTGATGTCGTCTCCTGTCCTGAGGGTGGTCTCGAATGTAGCAGTCCTGTCTTCAATTCCCTGATTGTAGATTTCTGCAATAGCATCAGAATCTGCAGTTGTAGCTATTCTTGTGCTTATTTCAGCAGGCCTTGCATAACCGTTCTCTGTCAACTGCTATAGCATTTACGGAATTAATTTAAATTTGCCGAAATAATGGTCTCGGTGCGCCGAGGGATCTAGTCCAGATGGTAATCCGGAGAAGTTGGCTCGAGAATTGTCGCTTTCTGCAAACATGCTAAAAGTCCAGCGGAATGGGTTCCCCAACAATATTACAATGTAAAATTAATCCTCTTGGATGAAATATGTCGCAATTTATGGTAATTTTGTATCAATTTTAAGCCTCATGGCATGAAAGGTTTTTATTGAACAAAGTCAATGCAATGCCCATTTGAAAAAAATAACAGCGATATCATATTCATCATCAGCGAATCTCGGGTCGGGGTTTGATACTCTGGCCCTAGCGCATGATGCATTTCACGATAAGATCACTCTAAGAATGCAGGAAAATTCAGGACCATTGGAGATAAGCATGTTTCATGACGGTGCCCAGACCGATCCCTCGAAGAACACAGCCAGTTATGCTTTCATGAAAATGGCTGAGGATCTGGACATAAAGGGTAAATTCTCGATTTCCGTTGAGAAAGGAGTCCCTGAAGGACTTGGCCTTGGAAGCAGTGGAGCTTCGGCAGCAGGATCGGTAGTGGCAGCGAACAGGCTCCTCGATCTCGGACTCAGCCTGGACAAGCTGACACACTACGCCATGCTCGGCGAAGGCGCTTCTTCCGGTTCTCCGCATGCTGACAATGTAGCCGCCAGCATTTTCGGCGGAGTTGTTTTCGTTAAATCCACGAGTCCGATGAAGGTTCTTTCTCTGAACTCGTCTTCGGCAGATGGTGTAATGCTCATTATTCCCAAGATCAAGATACACGGCAAGACGAAACTGGCCAGAAGCATGGTACCGGAAATGGTTCACATGGATAATGTCATAAGCAATTCGAGATTGATGTCTCTGCTTGTCCTTGGTCTTACAGATGGTGACAGGAACCTTCTAAGGGAAGGGATGAATGACAATATAGTTGAAACCTCCAGACTTTCCCTGTTCCCATTCTATCCAGAAGTGAAGGATCTCTGTCTTCAGGAAAATGCCATAGGCGTGTCAATAAGTGGTGCGGGACCAAGCATAATACTTCTCATGGACCAGGAGACCAACGTGGAGAACATTAAGCTGAGGGTGAAGCCACTGATGAAACAGCGCGGTATTGATGTCGATTTCGTGCGGTGCGGTATAGCCAGAGGCGTGACCATGTATGAGGAGTGACATTTTTCCCGAGATTCGTTCAGAACATAATTTGTACTTGCTGGCGATACAGTTGAGGCAGGATAGCGTAACCTCACGATACTGCAATCTTGGGACCAGGCATTAATATGAAATCGGATATGTCGGAATCATTCCTGAAATGCTTCAGATGCGGAAAAGAGTACACCATAAACAGAAAGAAATACCGGTGTGACAGTTGCAATGGAATACTGGAAGTACGGCACAAACTTGGAGATGCTTGGTTCGATCCAGAAATTTCTGGCGTCTGGAGGTACAAGAAGATTATTCATCCTTCAGTTCCTGATGAATTCATAATCTCAAGAGGAGAGGGCAGCACCCATAATTACTCACATAGGAAAGTGAGTGAATGGACTGGTGTTGATAACATATCCATGAAACACGAGGGAGAGAATCCAACAGGAAGCTTCAAGGACAGGGGGATGACCCTTGCTGTTTCCGAGGCTTTGAGACTCGGAGTCAAGGCTACGATTTGTGCTTCCACAGGTAATACTTCTGCCTCTGCAGCCTCATATAGCTCAATTGCAGGCATAGACAGCTATGTGCTCATACCAAAAAAGAACGTGTCTCGAGCGAAACTTGCACAGGCAATAGCCTACGGAGCTAAAATAATCAGTGTTTCCGGAGATTTCGACTCTGCCATGTCGCAATTAGAAGCCATCATCGAGAAAAACCACGAATACTACCTCCTCAATTCCCTGAATCCATGGAGAATAGAGGGGCAGAAAACCATTGCCTTCGAGATAATAGAGAAGAATCCGGATATTGATTTCATATCTCTTCCTGCGGGAAACCTTGGAAACACCACAGCGATAGGAAAAGGGCTCATGGAACTGAAGGAGATGGGGGTAATTGACAAAGTGCCGAGGATTGTTTCTGTGCAGGCAGAGGGGGCAAGCCCGTTTTATAACCTATGGTCCGGAAAAACTGAAAACTTGGTCCCTGTCAGGGCTAACACGATTGCATCCGCCATAAGAATAGGTAATCCGGTGAACTGGGAAAAAGCTCTTAAGAGCATACGATCCACAAACGGCATTGTGATGGCGGTTTCAGACAGCGAGATCATGGAGGCAAAAAGGAAAATTGATTCTGTAGGTATTGGCTGTGAACCAGCTTCAGCCGCCTCTGTGGCAGGGATCAGGAAGCTTGTAGACGAAGGGATCATTGACAGGACAGATTCAGTCGTTTCTATAATAACAGGGCACATCCTGAAGGATATAGATTCTATTTCCGCAATGGATTCCGATATTGAACTATCCAGTTTCCTGTCATCCAGCGGTCTCGAGATACCATCATCTGTGGCTCATCGACTATAGATATTTTCACAATCCGCGTTTATGAAAGGTAAAGTGGTTGGATCAAATCATGTGATTCTCCAACCGAACATCCGTTTTGTAGAGCTCCCAAGACTCAAATGGGTTGAATGGATGTTGAGAAATGGGTTCAATGCTGACCAAACCAGCGTATCCGTTGGATCCATTATTCGTTGGATGAGCGTGTGGACCCCACCAGTTATCACCGGCTTTAAGTGTTCCTGAACCTGCATTGTTGTACACCCCGATGGTATTTCCTATTATATCATTATGTGTGAATACTATTCCTGAGCCCAATGGATTAGAGGAAAAGGATGTACCCTGCTGGGAAACACCAAGACCTTCGAAACTGTTTGGTATGAGCACATA
>JAJZKL010000262.1 GCA_021804185.1 Thermoplasmata archaeon
GAGAAGCGGAAATCCTGTACTTTCGATTTATGGCATAGACGCATCAGTCTTTTTCTCTTTCTTCACCTGGAATTTCCTCTGGTACATCTTCTTTATCTCCATTCCCTTCGTGGGAATGAGCCCCTGCAGGAGATATGGCTGGTGCACAACCGGAACTTTTGTAGGATTTTTCAGCAAAATTGGACTGTTCAAGCTGAAGGTCAATGATCCTCAGACATGCGTAACATGCAAAACAAAAGATTGTGTCAAGGCCTGCGAAGTGGGTCTGGCGGATTTACCGGGCCAGTTCATCTCTAAGGGTTATTTCAAAAGTTCCAAGTGTGTTGGGTCTGGATCATGCATACAGGCATGTCCCTACGACAATATCTTCTTCTATGACATTAGAAATTATATAAAGGAAAAAGTAAAGTAGAAGGTTCAGTCCATATCTCTGGTTGCAACCTTCAGCTTTTCCTTCTTTTTTGGCTGATCTATTTCTTCAAAATTATCCTGAAGTTTTTCAAGGACCTTCGGAAGCGTTGTGTATTCCATGTCCTCATCCGGAAGCCGGTGCGGCTCAAACGGACCCATCCTCCTCATATAATCAACAATGTTCACCGCAGTCTTTCTAGCTCCATCGAATGCAGGATCGTCAAACATGTCTACTGGACCGGCTAGAAGACCGTCTTTAAGTACAAATCCAAGGGCAACCACTCTTGGAGGTCCGTCAAACCTTGTCATCTTTGCATCCTTCATGCCAACCGGCATAAGTGGTCCGTTGAATGACCCCCTCATCCATCCTGAAACGAGGAACGGGTAGGAAAATGCCTCAAGCGATTCGCCTGCAGCAGGGAGTCCTGACTGAAGCCTTACTATGCCAGCAGGATCGTCCTTTCCCACATATTCTCCCGCTATGAATGATAACTTATCAGTAGATATAACTGCTACGTTTTCATCCGGGAGTTTTTCGTGTGTTGGTTTTGTGTATACTCTCTTTATAACATACTTGCTCTTTGATCCTATCATGGCGAGCAGGTCGTATACATTTTCAGGTGTGGATAAGAAGAGCCGCTTAGCTTTCATTATGTCCCATACCTCGAAAATGAAACCCTCGTGCATATTCGGATCTATCACAAGCCCGGGTGTGTTGAAAGGATCTGCAAACATCTTGTAAATCGGGAAATTAAAAGCTCCCGGTTCTGTCTTGTCCATCATGTAAACGATGAAGGGTTCTGACTTTCTCGGAGTGATCTCCATCTCTGCAACTCCCGGTCCCATCCCCTTTATGTTTCCGGAAAAGGCATCCTTCAAGAGATCCTGACCAGCACCATATAAGCCGACCTTTTTTGCAAGAGCAGTGCCGGCCTTGAATGCTTCCCAGGCGATGCTGTGCACTTCTGAATTGTCTATCCCGAGGGTATGTATCATTGTAATCTGTATGTCGTCACCGACATGGGATATTCTGTAATCAGAAAGAATCCCCTTACTGTGATCCTTTACGTAGTTTTCTACAGCCTCTACTACAGGCCCGTATACACTCGAATGACCGGGCAAACTTCCTATATCAGCCTTGATGTGGGAAATAGTTGTTTTCATGATATCAAGTAATTATGGAAATGATTGTTAAAAACTTTACCTATATGATGAGTATACAAATTCTGGATTTCATTCCGGTCCAAAAAACTATAATAGTATTGACTAAATCAGCCTAAAATGATTTCTGGGCTAGAGATCGCCATTTTCCTTATCTTTGCATGGATAGTTATAATCCTCTATCTGAAGGAGAGAATAGGCAGGACAAAACATTTCTCAACACTTGGCCCCGCTCTGATGATTAAGACAACAAAGAACAGGGGCGTACTCGACAGGGTTGCCAAGCGTTTCCCCGGCTTGCTTTTTGGAAAACTGTCGGTAGTGCTATCTTTCATAACCCTTGTTTTCGCCCTTTTCTTCATAGTTTATGAGACCGTGCTTATTTCATCAGTAAGGATAGTTTCTGCTCCTTCTCCGGCCCTTTACCTCGCACTTCCAGGAATCAACCCGGCAATCCCGGTAGTCTACGGCGGGATCGCGCTTGTGGTCTCCGTAGTAGTACACGAGTTCATGCATGGTGTTGTTGCTAGAAGGCAGAACCTGAAGGTAAACTCGGTTGGTGCCCTGATATTCATAGTCCCCCTTGGAGCATTCGTCGAACCCGATGAAAAGGAAATGATCAACGCTGATCCGGTTGTGAGAAGAAGAATAGTCGCGGCTGGTCCTGGAATAAACATTGTTATTGCTATAGTCTCAATCCTTGTACTGATCTTTCTGCTGATGCCCTCTGCGCATGTTGTGAGCAACGGGATGTACATAGAGCAGATATCGCCTATGACTATTGTACAAAACACAAATGTTCCTACCGGGAGCCTCCTGACCTCCTTCGGTAACTACACTGGAAACTCTGTTAACAACCTTACCACACAATCACAAATATCTCCGGGCACACTACAAAACGCATCGTTCATATACAACGGGAATGAACAAGCAACAAAGATGAGGGCAGGAGTTGACATAGTGGACACAATTCCAGGCTACCCTGCAGCGAACTTTGCCGACCTGGCCGGCTCCATAATACTGGGGATAAACAACCAGACTATTTACAATCAGAATGAACTCTCAAGCATATTGGACAGTATTGCACCACATAGCAAAGTAACTCTTTCAGTACTGTATTTCAATAAGACCACAGAACATCCCACAAATGCCAATTTTAGCATGATTTCGGTTTCAAAATTTTCATATTATCAGAGCAACGACCCCTCAGGAAATAGTAACTCTTACAAAACACAGAGCTTTATTGGGATAGAGACAACTTATCTTGGAGTAACCGGGGCGCCCATCAGCTATGTAGCCAACTCAATATTTGGCGGAACAATCCTCACTGGGGGCCTTACCGGCTCAATTTACGCCATTGCGCTTCCATTCCTTGGCCTTTCCCCCGTTCCGGTCTACTTGCAAACCTTATTTGTTACACCATTCCTGCCGGCACTATTCTGGGGCATCGTGAATATGACGTATTGGTTTTTCTGGATAAATTTCCTGCTTGGTCTCTCCAACATCCTCCCAATTTCTGTGTTTGATGGCAGCCAATTTCTCAGGGACACTCTGACAATATGGGGAAGGAGGAAGAGGCTGGGATTCCTGAGAAACGAGAGGAACGTGAGAATGATAATCAATACCATGAGTTTCATCATAATTATGATTCTGGTCTACGAAATAGTGTTGCCGTACTTGAGGTGAATACCT
>JAJZKL010000263.1 GCA_021804185.1 Thermoplasmata archaeon
ATTGGAAAGGTGGCATCATACTATGGCGCCTTCAACATGCTCCTCAGGGCATGGGCATACATAAGGTTCCATGGATCCGACGGACTGCTGAATAATACACAGAAAGCAGTCTTGAACGCTAACTATCTTTCGCACAGGCTTTCGTCAAGTTTCACAATACCGTTCAGCCCGTTGAAGAAACATGAGCTTGTCCTGTCTACTGAGAAAACTGGAAAAAGGGCACTTGACATAGGAAAATACATCATAGATCAGGGTGTGCATGCGCCCACGGTTTACTTCCCCCTCATTGTACATGAAGATATGATGATAGAACCAACCGAAAGCGCCAGTAAAAACGATCTTGACAGGTATGCCCAGATAATGGAGGAAGCGCTTAAAGAGGATGTTGAACAGTTGAAGAAGAGGCCTTTGAATCTCAGTTCAAGGCGTATTGATGAGGTTAAAGCTGCCAGGGATCTAAAATTGAAGTGGAACTGATTCCTCTCCTACTACCTCTGCTACCTGACAGGCCCCTTCCTGGAAGCTTGTAAGATCATGAGTGGCTTACATTTTCCATACTTTTATCACGCCCTCAGCTATTTTGTAACCGGAAAGAGCATCCCTGTCTACCTCCACACCTGTGCCGTTTCCCCTGTTAACCTCTATGAATCCGTCTTTCATGATGAACGGATTCAACACCACATCCTTTTTGAAATATTTTGAATTTGGGGAAGTATCTCCAGCGTAGTCTACATTAATATGTGATGCCATCGCCACATTGAAAGATCTTCCAATTCCGGTTTCAAGCATTCCTCCAACCCAGCAGTGTCCTCCATTTTCTCTTACGACTTCAGAAATTGCAAGGGAATTTGTGAGCCCACCAACACGCCCTGGCTTTATGTTTATGACCTCCCCGGATCCGATTTCAAAGGCTTTCTGTGCCTTCTCCACATCAGTTATTGATTCATCGAGGCATATGGGTGTTGACATTGATTTTGCAAGCTTTGCGTGATATATGAGATCATCGTGCCCCAGTGGCTGCTCCAGATACTGAAGGTTGAATCTGTCTATCTTTTTCAGAAGATCCATATCCTTAATTGAATAATCACAGTTTGCATCCGCTGTAAGGCTGATTTCCGGAAACCTGTCCCTTATGGGTCCAAGTATGCCCAGCTCTTTTCCCTTTTTGATCTTTACCTTGATCCTTCTGTATCCCATGTCAAGGGCATTGGAAATTCTGCTTATTGTGGTTTCAATGTTTTCCATTCCCAGCGATATCCCTACTTCCGCCTTTCCTTTTGACTTTCCAAGGTACCTGTTAAGTGGTATGCCGTTCCTCCTTGCATGATAGTCCCATAGCAGCATTTCAAGGGATGCTTTTGCCATATTATGGCCCTTAACATAACTCACCTTTTCCATGAATTCCCCAGGTTCCGGAAGTTTTATTATATGAGAAGCGAGATACTTATCTATGATCTCAAGGGCAGTAAAATTATTTTCATAACTGTAGAATGGGTCTGTGTCAGTAACACTCTCAGAATATGCAGTTACCCCATCTGCTTCAAGCTTGAAAATAAGGGCACACCGATCAAGCTGCCTTCCGAAACTTGTTTCGAATGGCATTATGAGGGGCATTTTAACAAGATCATATGATAACTTTCCTTCCATTTATTGGCATGCACAAATCTGTATAATAATTTGACTGGAGGTGGGAAGAATTAAGATAAGCGGCTTGCATTCATCCCCATATGGATATAAAGACTGTCAGTGACCCCGACGAGATAAGGAGTATTCTTCCAGTCATTAGGTCAGCCTGGGGATTTGACACCATGGAGAGCCTTGTGAAGGACATGGTGGCAGCTATGAGATTTCACGGTGGCCTTGTCCTGGGTGCCTATAACAATGGAGAAATGATAGGAATGAGTTTCTCCTTTCCAGGGCACAGGAAAGGTAAGACATACCTGTACTCCCATATGACCGGAGTTATAAAAGACCGGAAATATTCAGGTATAGGGTATGAACTCAAACAGGCACAGATAAAGTGGGCAAAGGAGAATGGTTACGATCTCATTGCATGGACCTTTGATCCCCTGATGTCATTGAATGCCAATTTCAACATTGGAAAACTGGGTGCCTTTTCCAGAACATATCTCAGAAATTTCTACGGCGAGATGGAGGACCAGCTTAACCGTGGTATGCGCACAGACAGGCTTGTTGCCGAACTCTGGGTAAATTTTGGGATTGAAAATTCTTCCCATGATCCCTTATTCCTGAATACACCAGGATTGGATTTCAACCTGGACCCGGCGGAATATACTGATGGAAGGGCTTTGGGGCTGTATATACCCGAAGATTTTGTGGCTTTGAAACTCAATGACCTGAAATCTGCAAGATATGTAAGGGAGAAAAGCTGTAGCGTGCTGGAAACTGTTTTTAAAGAGGGTTATTGGATCACAGATTACCGAAGAGTTCCCAAACCCCACTACATTATGAGAAAACTAACTGATATAAGGGAAAGTATTAGAGAAAACTTATTTTCTTAGGCAATTTTTCAATTAACATTTTACATATGGCCAGATGATACTTTTTTTGATCTGCAAACCGTATATTTCACTGAGCAGCCCCATAACTTCCATTGCCAATGATGAGAACGGCATAAATAGAAAGAAGAAATTAGTATTGTCGATTCAATGGAAGCTTCCTCAGGATCAAAAATATTGGATAGGCTTGACAACAGCAAAGCCGGAAGGTTTTACTGGCTTCTGACCTTACTTGCTACAATTGGAGGTTTTCTCTTCGGTTACGATACAACAAACATTGCCATAGTTGAAGTTTTTCTCCCAAAATCCTTCATATCCTCAGCAACAAATCCGTTCATAACCGGTTATCTTTTTTCAGGTGTTTCCCTGGGTGCTGCGGCCGGATCACTTATTGCGGCTTCACTAATAGATCGTTATGGAAGGAAATCCATGCTTATTTTTGATGCGTTTCTTTACACACTGGGTGCAATCCTTTCTGCTGTCAGTATAGACCTGGTAATGCTTCTCATCTCCAGGACACTGATTGGAATTGCAGTTGGGGCGGATTCCGCAATAGCAACATCATACATCTCTGAATGGGCTCCGAAAAACAGGAGGGGAAGCCTGGGAATACTTCAGCAATGGATGATCACAGTTGGAATACTTGGCGCCTATATTATTGGGCTGGCTGTCCTCTACGGAATCCCTGCAAGTGCATACACACTTGACTGGAGAATACTTCTCGGAGTCGCAGCTGTTCCTG
>JAJZKL010000264.1 GCA_021804185.1 Thermoplasmata archaeon
TATCTACTTCATGCAAACTATTTCATAAAATAATGAGGAAGTCCTTATTACTCAAATTTTAACTAATGGCCAGATACACCTTTAGGTTCCGGATTGACCTGATTCTGGAAAAGAATAATAAAACATAATTCCGTATTCTTTGTGTGATAATTCATAATGGGATCTGATGGTCTGGGAAACACAAGGGAACAGGAAAACAATGTACTGTATATTTTAAGGCTGCTTGTGAACAGCCAGTCAATAATAGGATTCAGATGGTCTGCGGTCTATAAATTCATAGAAGAAGTTACCGGTTTCAGGAAAGAACAGGTAAAATCCATCATTAAAGGTTATGGAATAACAGTGAGCAACGGGGACCTTGATAGATTTCAGGTTTATGGCATATTCTCTGTTCTTCCTGATGAAAATGGAAGGAAGTTGCTATTCTCAAGGATCATAGAAATTCTTCAGTCCGATAAACTTGCAGAGGAGATCACGCTCTCATTGAGTTTGAATTACGGTTTCTCAAAGGCCATAATCGGTATACTTGTTCTCAGGAATACAAGGATCGGGAAAATGATACAGGAGTCCCCTCTTATTGCTTTATGCTCATCTGACCCTTTCCTTGAGAGCGAAGAGTTTAACCAGTTCAGCAGAGAAAATGTGAGCAGGATCGACCTTGATGGTAGGGAAATGGAGAAGTATCTAAGCAGAAGGTGGTTTGTAGATCTGGTTGAAATACTGAATGAAGGATTCTACGGAACGGATTCTTTCTCTATACTTCAGGAGGTACAGAAAAACTGGAAGGACGAAGATATTGAAGGTCTGGAGGAAGTGATGAATTCAGGTCTTTTCCTTAAGATGCTTGCCAGAAGAAGCGAAATGCTCCTGGATAAAAATATCTCAGAATCCCTGACAATCAAGAAATCATCTCAGAAAAGGAGCAGAACACTCAGGTCTTTCTATCACTGGCTTGGTATAGGAAACGACTTTACCCTTGGTCTTGAATTCCTTGTTGGCAGCATAGAATTCCTTCCACGTATGAATGAGATTGATGGCGTAATACTGTTCATAATAGGAAGCATTCAGCTTACTGGAAGGGCAGTCATAACCATTGTGTCCGATGCACATCTTAGCTCAAGAGAGAGAAAGTTGAGGAGGGAAATGTAAGGCTTAACTGGAAATGTAGGCCTTCAGGATTCTTACCTCCTTTAGGGGCCTGTCATTCCTGTCTCTCTTGGTTTTGCTTATTCTGTCTGCCACCTCCATTCCTTCCTTTACCTTTCCAAAAACAGGATGCTTCCTGTCAAGGAAATTGTTATTAACAACATTTATAAAAAACTGGCTTCCACCTGTGTTTGGACCAGCATTTGCCATGGAAATGGTTCCGCGGTCATTTCTGTTATTCTTAGTGAATTCATCTTTTATTGTGTACCCTGGTCCACCCATACCTGTGCCCGTGGGATCCCCGCCCTGAATCATGAAATCCGGAATTACACGGTGAAAAATCACATTATTGTAGAATCCTTTCTCAACAAGTTTTCTAAAATTGCCTGCTGTTACCGGCATTTCTTTCTCAAAGAGCTCTATTGTTATCTTTCCCTCTGTAGTTTCAAGAGTTACTTCAGTCATGATTTTCTTTAGTTCATTGTGCAGGATTACCTAAATATTCCTATTTTAAAACATATTTGATTGAATGGTCACCTGAGTTGAAGGTTAACATTTATATGTTAGATATATCTCACCATTGGAGGAATAATGACATTATTGTCGAATAATAATGTTTGGAGATGGGAATTAGACAGCCAGTACGGTGCAAGAGAATATTTCAGGGAATCCAAAGCTGACATAGATTGCCGGAGGTATAGTCTCAATGGATTATGATACTATGAAGCAGGGCACACAGAGGTACGAGACGAAAGCTTTTGCCGATCTTAATCAGAATGAGAGAAAGATACTGAGCAGACAGCAGAAGATTATTGTAACGTGGAGTATCATTGCCTCCTTCACATACGCGCTAATCTGGTACTGGGTGCCATCTGTTGACAGCTTCATTCAGAAACAGTTTTCGCTTTCAACCTTCGATGTCGGACTCCTGATATCATCGTTTGGGGCAGCTTTCATTGTCACTAACTTCATGTGGGGCCACCTCAATGATCGATTCAGGCCAAACAGAGTTGTGACCATTGGCCTCATAATAGCGGGGATAACCACTTTCCTTTTCCAGTATGTTACAAGTTTTCCGGAAATGATTGCTCTCAGGGTACTTGAGGGGGTGTTCAACGGGGCTGCATGGTCAGGCATAGTCAAGACAGTGCAGCTATGGTTCCCTATTGAAAAAAGGTCCAGGTACCTTGGAGTGTTCATAGCAGTATACAGCTGGGCAATATCACTGGACCTGCTGGCCGGCATAGACATTTCCATAACACATGGCTGGGCGATGTGGGCACTGATCGTGGGAATACTTGGAATAATAGCTGGTGTCCTCACATTCTTTATGGCAAAGCCCTACGGCCCCATGGTTGGCCTTCCATTGATAGACTGGGGAGATGTTCCGCCTGCCAAAAACATGAAGGTATCTGAGGTTGCGAAGTCTCTCTTCAGGTACAGATGGATGGCTCTGGCAATTCTTGCCGGATTTGTGGTGATCGGCGGTGCAAATATAATATCTGGATTCTATCTTCAGCAGGTTCTTCCAAAGCTTCAGGGCCTTAACGGAGGGCAGATTGAAATCCTCGGAACAGTCTGGGGTGTGGTTCAGGGAATACTTATCCTGATATTCGGACCTTTAAGTGACAGGCTCAGAAAGAGGGTGATATTCATGAAGATAGGATTGGGTGGAGCAGCAGTATCCTTCTCTCTTGTAGCTCTGTCAACATTCATTCATCCGATTTCCATAGTCTATATTTACGCCATAACCATAAGCACTGGAATACCATTCCTGATAGCTGGTCCTGTATTTGCGCTTCTTGGAGACAGATACGGTGTGCAGCTGGTTGGAGCAGCTTCATCCTACTTTGAAGGTTTCGGTACAGGAGGGGGGGCATTCATTTTCCCGCTCATTCTGGGGCTTTTCTCAATTAGCCAGGGATGGATCATAATATCTGTAATTTTCATTGCCATATTCCTTGTCTGGGCTCCCCAGAAGGAATACAGGGTTGACAGGTCTCTGGTGGACAGGGAAACCCTGAACAGGGAGAAGGAGCGGAAAAATGAATGCCCCCCCTCCTGTACCGAAACCTTCAAAGTAGGAT
>JAJZKL010000265.1 GCA_021804185.1 Thermoplasmata archaeon
CATAAGATCTCTCTTGAGACGGTTTTCTACATTTGGCCTGTTTACCTTGACTGCAACTTTCCTTCCTCTATAGGTTGCTATGTGTACCTGGCCAAGTGATGCCCCAAATATGGCCTCTTTCTGAAAATCCTCAAAAACTGTTTCAAAATCCTTAACGTTTTCCTTCAGTATAGGAAGCACTTTATCAAAGGGGGCTGGTTCAACCTGATCCTGAAGTTTTTCAAATGCCTTTATATATTCTGTGGGCAGAAGATCAGGCCTTGCGGATAGAACCTGGCCAAGTTTTATGAAAGTTGGGCCAAGCTCGATGAATGTCCTGACCGCTTTTTCTCCATTTCTCTCCCTCCTGTAATCCCAGGTTTTCTCCTCCTCTTTTTTTGATTTTTCCCTGTCTCTGAGGTACCGCCTGAACACAGGATAAAGCTTGAATAGGACAGAAATTTCAGATCTCCTTATTCCGCGGTATGGATCATCCCCGGTCATTCAGCCCTTTATGCTCTCTTATGATTATAACATTTCACAGGATAAGGTCTATCATCTGTATGGATACCTGCCCCTCTTCAGCAGAGCATAAAAATATCCGAATGACGCCCAGGATAGCCGAAGCAAATTTGTTATGGAAAAACCACTACCAAATCTCTCACCACGATATATCTGATCAAAGAAATCCCTGTGCATTATCCTCAATTGGCCTCTGCCATATCCGTTCCAGAAAGCCTGACTCAAAAAAGATGTGATGTTCTGCCTGGTGAATGCCCTCACCAGACATTCACTGCATGTTGTTGCCCTTGCACCTGATCTCATTGCCCTGATGTTCAGGTCAATATCCTCTGCTGTCACATATACTGGATTGAACCCTCCAAGTCTGGTGAAAAGATTCCTGGAATAGCAGAGATTTGATGATGGTGAGGTCACTTCAAACCCCTTAACATAAAGAGGCACTCGCTTGAGTTTTGAGAATTTTTTGTTGCCAGACAGCTCTGTCTTCCCCGCAACTATATCAAAATCACCTGACAGTATATTTCTGTAGGAATCCAAGAGTCCATTTGAAAACTCACAGTCACCATCCAGAAATAGAAGGTAATCGTATTTTGCACCGGAAGCCCCGATGTTTCTGCCTTCCCCACGGGAACACTTCTTCCTTATATATTTAAGATCAGGAATCCCCCTGTATGATGAAATTATCTCCCCGGTTCTGTCAGTACTCTCAGCATCAACAACAATCAATTCATAAGGCTCGGAAAGCCCGGATACAGAATCAAGGAATTCCCTTATGTGGCTTTCTTCATTTCTCACTGTTGAAACAATAGAAATTCCTTTGCCGGATGGCATTGGTTATCCTCAGTCCCAGTCCATCCTTCTTAGCTCCCTTTCCTCTTTTGTCCCCTTCTTGTATTCTTTATAATGTTCCTTGCATAGATGCATCTTATTCTTTATGTCAACAGAAGAGAAGACTTTCTTCGCAAGATCTCCAGGCACTGTTTTGAAACTCTCTTTTCCACATGATGGCACTTCACACATTTTTTGAGGCATGAGGACACTTCCGGCAATTTGAATCTGAGAACCGGGTCACTGCTACCCTTTATATGATCAACATAGGACCTGGCTGCCCCCCATCAATTGCCCTAATCTTTAAGGAGGCTTATCAAGCATGAACCGTGAGTATGTAAATCTTTACCTGAACAGGGATAACTTCGGTTTTAAGCAAAGGGGTACTGGAATATTCTACAGAATAGAGTTATCCCTCACGGAGATTAAAAATTACGAGAAATGCTTCCCGTAAGCCCCTTTCTGTTAGCCTTTCGGCTGGCAACATTCAACTATTCGTCTTACCCGATCCTACCGGTGGCATCAACGGATCCGTTTAGACTTTCTCCGTCCAGGAAGGGTTCCCAT
Source organism: Thermoplasmata archaeon (assembly GCA_021804185.1). The sequence continues at coordinate 1,897 of JAJZKL010000265.1, forward strand.
CAGTACCCGGGGAATGTCTCCAAACTGGTTCATCCTTTTACCCGGTCTGTTTATTTCTCGTCCCTTTACCACTTTTCTCAAAGTGCCGGCTTGCGACGGCTGGACTCCACCCGCGGAGAGGGGACTTTCCTCACCTTTTACGGCGTCAGTTGCCCGGAAGCTTTTCTCTGCGTGCCCTATCAAAAATATATATTTATATCTTTCACGCAGTAAAGGGAAATTCCCAACAACCAATAAAATACGATGATTCAAACAGATATCATGTGAGAATAGTACCAAAATGTTTTAATATTTAAAATACAAAATAGGAGGGATATGAATACAAAGCTAATAATTTCATTAGCAATGGTTATTCTTGTTGCAGGAAGCTCCTTGAGCCTTGCCGATTCTTCCTCAGTCAATACAGGAACATCGGTTCAGACTTTAGGAAATTTTAGCTTTTCTGTAGCAGCAAATAACTCATTGCAGAACCTTACATACAGCAGAGATGGAAATTCCTATATGTTCGCAAGCATGCTATCTGTGCAGGGCCAGAACATCAGCGGTGCAGTAAGCACTTCCGGTATCTCAGGCAGCAGGATATTCTCTACCCCAAATGCAACTCTGGAATCTGAAGGGAATTCCAATCTGCTTACTGTAATGACCACTGGCTCTGGAAATGAAGGAATGCAGATCAACATGAACGGGACTGTTTCAAAGATCTCGTCCTCCTCAAATATTGAACTTAAATCCTTAGGTATGTTCTCATTCATGGACCACACATGGGCTGTATACAGGGTAAACAATTCCATGTTTCAGGGATACTTCCTTACCGATGGGAGTGTTGCTGTGTCTGGTTCACATATTGCTGTTTCAGCTTCCCCTACAATGCTTAAATTTGGTTCTTTCAATAACGGGGTTCTGATTTCAGCATTCGTAGATCACCAAGGATTGAATGAAATCCTTCATAGAGTCCTGAAGAGGAACGATCATAAGTTCACTTACAACAAAACCACTGGTCTTGTGAATGGCTCATATGTGGGCTTCGATTTCAACGGCACTACCGGCGTTGTGAGCAACTTTACCGCAAACGCCCTTGGAAATCTGAGAATATTCAATGAGATAAGCGCAACAGGCAATGGAAGCCTTGGCTCCTCAAGATATCTGCCTGTTTTCAGGGACGGAAATTTCAGCATCCTTGGCAGCCTTTTCCTGTATGCCAATTCCAGTTATTTGTTTGTTATGCATAACAATCCTACACTGAACACCGGTGCGCTGCTGAACAATGGAACAATGAAGTTTGCACTCGCAGCCGGATTCAATGTTACAGAA
>JAJZKL010000266.1 GCA_021804185.1 Thermoplasmata archaeon
TATCTCCTAACGGTGGAAGCCAGAGGCTATGACAAACTTAGCAAAGTGGTAACAGCAGACAAAGACAGGAATATTGGGGAATTCAACCTGAAAAAAAGATAACCGGCAGTGCCACATGGGCGGGAATGTTGTTGATGACTTTAATCAAAGTTGCATAATTTTGATAATCATTTTAAACAATATGCCACATTTTCAACTAAATTAGAAATCTTTTTCAGAAAAATGTCTTTTAGTTGGACAAAAAGATATAAATATAAAAAATTTGTAAAACTTCCAGGAGTAGTAAACTTCATGGCTAACAAGTCTAACAAGATCTCTTCTATCGCCTTCGGGGCGACTATCGGAACGACAATGGAATGGTATGACTTCTTCATTGCAGGTCTGGCTGCTGCAACCGTGTGGCCTATTGTGTTTTTCCCCACATTCAGTCCGGCCGCGGCTTTGGCTGCTTCCCTATCCTCGTATGTTGTAACCTTCATTACAAGGCCTATCGGCGGTTACATTTTCGGGCACTTTGGAGATAAGCTAGGACGTAAATCAATGCTGGTATGGACGCTTTCCCTTATGGGAATATCATCCTTCGGAATTGCCCTTGTGCCATCTTACTCCAGTATAGGGCTCTGGGGCCCGGCACTGGTGATTCTATTCAGGATTATACTTGGCCTGGGGCTCGGCGGAGAGTGGGGCGGGGCATCAGCCTGGATACTTGAGTTCTCCGCAAAGTCAAGGCACAGAGGATTCTGGTCTGGGTGGGTCAACACTGCACTTGGTTTCGGAGTGGCACTTGCCGCAGGTCTTTTCACTCTGGTTCGAATCATCTCTCCAACAACCTTTGTGACCATTGGATGGAGAATTCCGTTTGTCATCGGCGGTTTCCTCATCGTCATAGGAATAGTAATAAGGTATTACCTGTCGGAGAGCCCGGTCTTTGACATGCAGAAGGAAAAGGGCGAGATTTCAAGGGCACCCGCAGCAGAAGTCCTCAGGAAATATGCCAAGAAGATATTTACGCTGGGCTTCACCTTGAGTTATGTCATTGCAATCCAGTCAGGAGTTATTCTTGCATTTGCTGTCCCTTTCCTCGTTGGTGTTCACCATATGGACCCGACCGTTGTTTATTCAACAATAATCGTCGCTGCAATAGTGTCTGTTATAACAACCGAACTTGGAGCTATTTCCTCAGACAGGCTTGGAAACAAGATCCCCTTGATAATTTCCATAATTCTCACAATAGCTTTCATCTATCCATACGTCCTGATGGTGGAAACCCTCAATATAGGGCTGATTTTCGCTGCCCAGGCAATACTTGGAGGTGTCTGTTTCTACGGTTATGGGGTTCTTGTCAGGCTCTTCGGAGGAAACTTCGAAACAAAGTACAGGTATTCCGGTGCAGGACTGGTTTTCCAGATCGGTGCGGCTTACGGTTCAGTGATTGCCATAATTTTCCCTCTTGTAGGGGCTCAAAAAGGTGGCATTGGCGGAACTTATGTGGTGATTCTGACAGCGATTATGTGTATCCTATCCCTAATTCCGGCAGTTTTTATCAAGGGCGGGGATGCCATAGAGGCTCCAGCATAAGACAAGCAATAAGGCGATGGCCACTGCGCCACGCCTTTCTATTTTTAGGTACTTCAACGCCAAGCATCTTCTATGCTTTAGGTCTGCCAGGGGCGAAGACCACTTATCCTGATTACTCAAGTTAAATTATGCAATCCCGGAACCTGGTTGTGACGGGGAAGTTCTGCAATTCCCATCCTTTGGATGAGGTAAGGTCTCCAATTTTTGCCAGACTGAAAAAAGCGAACATAAAGAGGCAAATACGTAATATTTGTAGACGCGTGGTAGAACCCATATGTCAAGTTTTCATGACAAGAAGTTGCCAAACGGACTCAGGCAGGATGATACTGCCCTGCTCGTTATCGACATGCAGAACGATTTTGTCAATGAAGGTGGCTATTTTGCAGGAGTAGGGCAAAATCTGAGCATTGTAAGGAAAACTATACCCAGCATAAAGGAAGCAATAGATTTCTTCAGGGAAAATGGGATGCTTGTTATATTCACACAAACCCTGCATTACAGGTTCACGAATTCGAGGAACTGGCTAAACCGGGAAGTTGTGGATTCTCCAGATCCTAAGATATGCATACCCGGAACATGGGGGGCAGAGATTATCAAAGAGCTTGAACCGGAAGATGGTGAACCCATTGTAATCAAGCACAGGTTTGATGCTTTCCTCAATACTGATTTGGACCTCATATTCCGGGCTAGAGGAATAAAGAATATAGTCATGGTTGGGACACAGACAAATATCTGTGTTGACAGCACTGCAAGAAGGGCCTACATGATGGACTATGTGACAATTCTACTTGAGGAGGGCGTATCGACGCCTAAGATGCACTACCAGCAGCCTATCCTTGAAAACTTTCACGAGAACTTCGGCTATGTGATGAATTGGGACAGGATTAAGTCGAATGTCGTTAGAGAAGGATTTCAGACCGCCCAGTGACTTCAGCCAGGGGAGAATCGTATTTTCCGGTATTCAAGGCAGGAAACCGGGAAAGGCTTTGTCGCTAGTTTAATGCATTCGGTTAATTTTAAAAATTAATGGAAGAAGGTCAAACCTTCTCCCTGAGTTTTTCCAGTCTTTTTCCAACCTGGTACTGTTCACCGTTAACTATTTTCTCAGCGTCATCCTGATATTCCTTGGGCCAGAAACCGAATGTCCTGCCATACCAGGGATCTCTCAGGTGAAGTTCAGGGAGGCCTTCCTCTTTCCATATTTCCACTGCCCTTTCCATATACTCCTTCTTTGGAAGTGATGTTGGAGGGTATGGAAACTTCCTTGTGGCATCTATGAGCATTGCTCCGGAACCCTGTGCTTCGGGAAAGTCCTTGTCTGCCCTGGAAGCCTCAGGGGAATAGGCTGAAAGATCCAGTTCTGGATATTTCCCCCTCACTATCTTCACATCCCTGTGCGGCTGCATGGCAAAACTCATGGCCCAGATCACAGAATCCGGGTCCCTGGGGTCAATGTCATCGTCCACCGCAACCACAATCTTTCCGTACTGCGGATCGAAGGCCGTGGCTGCATAGAGGGCCTGCCATGGCTGGGCCGGATGTGTTTTCTTCAATTGCACAACCAAATACCTTGCCTGGCTCATCTCCATCAATGCAACATCCTGGACCGCAGGGTTATTG
>JAJZKL010000267.1 GCA_021804185.1 Thermoplasmata archaeon
TGCCCTAGGATTTTATGAATTTGTGGAGGCCATTGCTCTTATAATATGGTCAGTGGAGGTATCACTTTCAAGGATCATTTACCCTTCCATAAACAGAACCACCTGACCTGAAGATTCTATCCCCCATATTCCTTTTCCCAACATATCAAATTATAACCTTTGTTTTTATTATAAGTTAACATACACCATAAAATGCCCATAAACTGGAATAACGAACTTCAAACGGCTCTTTCTGCGCAGATTCCCAAGATAATACAGACTGGAAAATATCTTTATGACAGGGGCTGGCTATATGCCACCAGCGGGAACATTAGCTCGGTGGTTTCCTCCAGAGATGGGGTAATTGCTATAACTGAAAGTGGCACACCTAAAGGCAGTCTGACCCCCGAGAATATAATAGCAATAGACCGGGATATGAATGTTCTTAAGGGCACAGGAAAACCGAGCAGTGAAACACTTCTTCATATTGAACTTGTAAGTTCTGCCGGGGCAGGAGCTGTGATTCATACACACTCCGTATGGTCAAATGCAATTTCAGCCCATTTTTCTGATTCTGATGGAATATACCTGAGCGGATATGAGATGCTGAAAGCTCTTCAGGGCGTAAACACCCACAAGCATGAAGAATTTATCCCGCTTTTGGAAAATAGCCAGAATATGAAGGAAGTGTCAAATAAGATTCATGCGATGATTAAACAGAAAGAGGGGTTGCATGGTTTCATACTCCGGAAACATGGCCTTTATACATGGGGAAAGGACCTGAATGAGGGCCTCAGACATCTGGAGGCACTTGAATACTTGCTGGAAACTGAAGGAAGACTTCTTAGCTTCAAAGATAAATAACTAAAAAGCATGATGGCATTGAGTGTTTTGTATGGTAGTAGTGAGCATTCCAGATAAGGGCCGCACAATAACCGACAGGGCTGAAGCTGCTGAGTATCTCGCTAGCATTGGCATTGAATACGATCACTGGGAATCAACGACTGATCTTGGTGAATCTCCAACCCAGGAAGAGGTTCTAAAGGCTTACAGCAAAGATATAGAGGAACTCAAGAAAAGAGGAGGCTACAACACCGCTGACGTGATTGACATGAAGCCGGACACTCCGAAGCTGGATGGAATGCTGTCTAAGTTCAGCAGTGAACACTGGCATGATGAGGATGAGGTAAGATTCACTCTTGAGGGCAGAGGACTGTTTCATGTTCACCCGGAGAACGGAGATGTCACTGTAATCGAGGTCAGCAAGGGTGACCTGATCAGGATACCCAGAAATACCCTGCACTGGTTCAATCTGTGCGGAGAAAAGAGGATAAGGGCAATAAGGCTCTTTCAGAATATGTCAGGGTGGACGCCATACTATTCCGGAAGCAGAATAGACTCAAGATACCAACCTGTATGCATGGGCCCCGCTTACATTCCTCCAGAATAAAAGAGGGTGGAACAATTCGTGATACAGCCAAAGGCGGTACTTCTTGATATAGAGGGGACGACAACCCCTATTGACTTCGTATACAGAAAGCTCTTTCCATATGCAAAGGAACATCTGAATGAGTTTCTCGATGCACATTCTGAAGATCCAGAGGTCAGGAAGTGTCTCAATGAATTGCAGCAGATTTATGGTCGCACTTACGGGGCGGATTCGGTAAAAGATGGCAGAATAGACAGCACTGAACTTAGAAACTTTATCATTTCACTTATAGATTCTGACAGCAAGGCAACTGCGCTCAAGGATCTTGAAGCAATGATATGGAATTCAGGCTATGCAACCGGTGAACTCAAGGGCGAGGTGTACCCTGATGTCCCGTCGGCAATCAGAAGGTGGCATGATTCAGGAATAGTTGTATGTATATACTCATCAGGCAGCGTTCCGGCGCAGAAGGCCATTTTTTCCACAACCTCCTACGGTGACCTGACGAGATACATATTTTCATACTTTGACACAAATATAGGCCCGAAGTCCCGGCCTGAAAGCTATGAAAGGATCTCCGGCCTTATTGGTGTGGAACCTGCAAGGATTGCCTTTGTTTCAGATAGCCTCAATGAGCTTTCGGCTGCAGAGATATCCGGTTACATGACTTTTCTTTCAGTGAGACCCGGGATGAACCATTCTGGAGATGCCAAATACAGAGTGATAAGGAACTTCTCGGAGCTTGGTTTCTAAAGGTGCTTGTGGTCTTCAATTAAAGATTCTGACCGGATACCCGCCATATACTCAATCTCAGTTTTCCCCTTATATTGATCTCTCTGAAGGAAAGAAAAGGATTAATTACAATTTAGATGATTCGCTTCCATAAGACTTCATAGATGTGAATGACAATGCTGAAAATGACAATTTCATTGAAAAACCTCAAGGAAATAGCGGATCTCCTTAACACAGTGGTGACTGAGGCTAAATTTAAAGTGACACCTGAAGGGCTGTCCGTTAAGGCAGTAGATCCAGCACATGTTGCCATGGTTTCCATGGATATTCCAAAGGGAGCTTTTGTTGAATACACCACTGACGGTGAAGAGGAGCTGGCGATTGATGTTGAAAGAGTCAAATCTGTTATAAAGCTGGCCTCACCAAGCGATCTTGTCACAATGAGCAGAGACGGAGGAAAGTTGAGGTTTGAAATCAGTACAATTGTCAAGAGTATATCTCTGCTGGATAACAATTCCGTCACAACTCCAAGGGTTCCACAGATAAATTCAGAAAGTTATGTTGTAGTTTCCAAGGGCAACCTTGAACGTGGTCTCAAAGCAGCGGAAGATGTGTCTGATTCCATAAGGCTGACTCTTAACGGAGAGGAGCTTAGGGCAAGATCTGTTTCTGATTCCGAGGAATCTGAAATGATCCTTCCCAGGGATATGCTCAAGGAGATTAAATGCACACAGACAATTAAAAGCTCATACCCCCTGGAATACCTTCTGAAGCTTGTTAAATCCCTGTCTAGCGCTGAGGACATCAAGTTAAGCTTCAAGGACGATTATCCACTGACCATTGAATTCAAATTTGGCCAGTCAAAGGATTCTGAATCAATTTCCGGGAACTTCCTCCTTGCTCCAAGAATGGAGCAATAAACAAACTTCCAATCCTGTTTGTTTTGAAGAATCCTTCACCAGCTTATTTTGAAACAGCGATCATATTTTATTCATAAGTTTCTAATGCAAGTTCAGAGATTTAGAAGCAATGTGATTCCTGCGTAACATTTTTAAA
>JAJZKL010000268.1 GCA_021804185.1 Thermoplasmata archaeon
TGCAGGTGTGGACCATGAAGGAATCCACCGCTGCAATGGATTCCATGGAATACAGCAACGATATCTCCCTGTTTATTGCATGCAGATCAAGGAGCCTTGCCCTCCTTGATAGGGTCTGGAAGCTTGGCATTTCCATGAGGCCGGCCATTCCCAGATATTCCTCATGGTTGGTGAGGAATATCCTGGCCGATCTGTAGGATATGGAGAAGATCTGCAACAGCACGAGGAGCTTCAGGATCTGGTGATCCGTGTCCTTTCTCTTCCGATCATCAGGCAAAACAATATTGTCCATGATCTCCATGATCAACGGGATATGCTTCTCCGGCATATCCCGCTATTCTCATTCGGCATATAATGTTCGACATCTGTCTGACATTCTATGAAATGTGAGACACCCTATTTTCTATTTTCTCAAGATTATCAACTTTTTTAAGGAGGTAGTCGACCCGCTCCTTCAAAGCATCTAGGCTCAGGGTTGTGAAAATCTGGTTGAAAATCTTTATTCCCTTGGAAATTGCGATATTGCCCCCTCCCTTTCCAATGTTTGCTACAGGCCATTGGAGTAGATTATGGAAATTATTGAGGAGTTTCATTCAGGAAATTCAAACCCTATGATTTTTTCCCTGACTCTACATATTAATTCAGTGAAAAGGCTAATGGAGATCTTATTTCCCAACGGGGATGGGTATGCCTGGATAGCAAAGGCAGTTTCGTAATAAGTTGCTATTACCACATCGGAGTCATCCGGGATATTAACTGTCAAAAGCTTATGCTTTGTGATCTCCGCACCGGGGATAAATCGTGCAAGAAATCCCTGCAATAACTGAAGAATTGGAACAATCTTCCCTTTCCAGCGTATTTTTGGCAGTCGCTCCTCGGGATAAATGAATCCCACAGTAGACTAGAAAGAAAACAAACTATGGTTTGGGAGGCCGGCGGAAACAACAGTTACTTTGTTACCACTCAGGGCAAGGCGGTCTGCGACCTAGAAGATTGCGTTAATGCCGCCAGCCCTGTCCGTCCTCCGCATCACGAAGCAAATATTCATATACTCATACCTTTAAGTTGAAGGAGCATTATAATTATTCTGGGTCTCCAGCATCTTGTACTCCGGGATTCTTTATTTATGGTTGTTTTTTTTGGCTCAACTCTCGAAAAGAGTTCTCACGGCCTCGATTACCTTGTCCGTGTTCCAGTAATGCCAAGACCCCCATCTTCCAACACTTTTGATTCCCACGGAATCAAGGTATTCCATAATGGATGCCCTTATTTCATTATGCCCTTTCATGTAAACGGGGTAACCGTATTCGTGTACCCATGCCCTGGAATGTATTATCACCGACTTATCTTTGATGATGCCTGTTTTGAACAGCCCATCCGCCGCCATTTCAATCAGTTCAGGGAGGTCGAAGGGCTTATCTTGAGGTACGGTCACTTCTACTATAAGATTTGATTTCCCAACCGGCGGGCCAGAAACAAGATTGCTCATCCACGTGTATCTGTGGAAAACAACATCATCCTGGGGTACGTAAAGGGCAATTCGATCCGGCGCAGGCTGATTTAAAGCAAAGCCTATAACAATGACTCTGTTATGTGTCAGCTTACTTGCAAATTCAATCATCCCGGTCGGAGCATCCATAATTCTAAGCAATTCTTCCAGGGGGAGTGTACTGATTATCCTGTCAAATTCCTTTTTCCCATTCAGAACCCACTTTCCTGTCCCTTTCCGCTCCAATTTGATGGCAGCAAAGTCAGGTATGAGTATGGAGCCCTCAGCCTTCACCTTTTCCAGCAGAGCATTGTATAGTGATTGTATGCCCCCTATTTTAGGATAATAGAAATATGCCTGCTCCTTGTAGCCAACGGTTGGCAAGCCAGATACAGAAAAGACTATGTCCCGAAGCTCCGGGAGCGGTAGCCTGCCCGGGGTGAAGACCCAGCTGGCATCAAAATCCTTCAGGTCCCTTTTCCAGATCTTTCTGTTATAGGGTTCAAGGTAACGTCTCCCCATTTCTGAGCCAAAAATTCCATAAATCCAGTCATAGAAGGAGTTTGGAATCCAACCCTTGTCTATCTTCAGCTTGAACAGATTCTCTATAATACCCAGGCCAATCTTCGCCCTGTCTTCAGCAGGCATCATATATATCCCGTTTTCAAAGGGATAAGGAATAAGATTGCCTTCAAAATGGATAAAATTCTTTCTTTCCATCTGCTTCCAGTTGTCCCCAAGGATGTTGAGTAGCAACTCAAGTGTAGCTTTGTTCTTGCTGAATAGAATGTGTGGCCCTCCAATGTCATAAGTGAAACCGTCAATGGTTTCCGATCTCAGAAGACCGCCTAAGTTCCCTGAACTGCTTTTCTCAAGAATCTCGATCTCCGCATGTCTATCTCTACTTCTAATCTCGAAGGCAGACAGCAAACCTGCCCATCCGCCTCCTATGATGCCATACCTCACCATATGGATGCTAATTGACTGGATTTATAATTAAGTACCGTCATAGGGGGGTCATTGCATCATAACAGCTACCTGCTCGGCTTTCTTATTGTAACCTAAGTATCTGTAATTCTTCCCTGTGGCGGAAATGAATTCCTAGAAAGCTTTGTACTCGTGCATCATCCAACCAGGATAATTGTAGAATTCATCAAATAAAATCACGGTCCCAGGAACAACATTTTCACCAAGATGCCTGAAAACATCAACGGTGGAGGAATATAGGTCGCAATCGACATGGAGGAATGCGACTGGCGTATGACCAATCTGCGCTCTGAAATCAGGGAGTGTGCCAGAAAAAAGGCCAACGTGCAAACTGACATTCTCCGCAATCCTTGGAAGATTCTGCCCCACTTTGAAATGCCCTCTACTGTGAAACCTGTTCCAATCCTCAGGTAAGCCCGAGAAGGAGTCAAACCCATGGACCTTTGCCCTAGTGTTTCTAGCGATGTGGTCGATACTCTCGCCTTTGAATACACCAAACTCAGCCCAGATTCCATTTAATGCTACGAGGGACATTGCATAGTCCATAAGTGGAAATCTCTTTAAATTAGGTGTTCCTGAGAGCCGTGACTGGGCAAATTCCGTTGCTGAAATTATGTCAGTTTTCTCTTCAACGGTGAAAAATCAGAATCTCTTCTGCGCTTCCAATCGCTCGTATTCTTTGTAGTGTTGAATTCTACAATTATCC
>JAJZKL010000269.1 GCA_021804185.1 Thermoplasmata archaeon
AAACGCTGGGAGGGAGATTCGAACTCCCGAGCTACGAGAGCACAGGCTTTCCAGACCTGCGCCTTACCAGGCTAGGCTATCCCAGCTACTTCGGCGTTATCTTTCATTTATATTTATTCTTTCAGCATTGCGTGAACCAAAACAGTATAAAAGTCACCCGCTAGGAATAAATACACTCGCATTTTTGTGAAGGGAACTAGAAGCAATATCATACGATACAAAAATATAGTTTTGCTTAAATCAAAGGGACAGTGAAAAACAGGGATGTCAACCATGCCAACAAAATGAAATGTGTTGCTGCCCGATTATCGCTCGACGCAGAATATATCTAAGTTCAATGATTCCCGATCTGATGGATAGGTATAGACTCCCAAAGATTTCGAGCAAGGTTACAGCAAAAGCAAAATTTACGGCCGAGGATTACCTTAACTCTTTCCATCAGAGCAAAATGTGGATGCCCTCGCGTGCGATAATCGTCTTTTCTCGCAGGATATTTGATGCATTGTATCGTAACTTGTCCCTAAGGGAATACGATTTTCCATATGGTGGCACATTTATCGAGGGTATCAACGTCGATCTCGATCTCATGGTAATAATATCATATGCCGGCGCTCCCCTTTTGGCAACAATAGTTGAGGAGCTTGGAGCTCTTGGAGTCAAGGATTTCCTTATTGTAGGAACTGCAGGTGCCATTAACGATAAGGCGAAAGTAGGCGACTTGGTTCTATGCAGCAGAGCTATCAGGGATGAAGGAACCTCCTATCATTATGCAAAACCATCAATGTTTGCCTATCCCGACAAGGGACTTATAAAGTCTATTGAGGCAATTCTGATCCAGCAGAACAAGAAATTTTTGCACGGAGGCACCTGGACCACGGATGCACCATACCGGGAAACTAGCCAGGAGGTCTCAGCGTTCAGTAAAATGGGAATTCTCACTGTGGACATGGAGGCTTCTGCTCTTTTCACTGTGTGCAGAAAACTCGGATTCAGAGGGGCGGCGCTGTTTATGGTTTCCGATCTTGTATACAAGGAACCATGGAGTGGTTTCCAGCTGGAAGGAGAGAAAATCGATGAGCTTGGAGAGACAGCCCAGTTTATAGCGCAAAGCAGATGGGTTGCATTGGATCCTGATAAGATCACGAATCAGCTATCTTGAATGAATTCCTTGATAGAATTGAGCAAAGTCTTGAGCATATCAGCAGTCAGATTTCCTGTGTTTGTATTCCTCGGACTTGGATGAAAAGAGGCAAAGATCCTCTTTCCGTCATCAAGGTTATAGGAATTGGCATGCTTAAAGACCATTTTAGAAGGCATCCCAATCCCGTAATGCTTCAGGTACTTGATGTAAGAGTCAAAGGCAATTTTCCCCAACAGAAGTATGGCTCTTGAATTTCTTAGCAGATCAAGTTCTCTGCGGAGAAAAGGGAAGCAATTCTGCATTTCTTCCCTGGTCGGGATGTTATCGGGCGGTACACACCTGACTGCCGCAAGTATGTAACAATCCTTCAGTTGAAGGCCATCTCCTATGTAGTCTGAATTTGGTTGATTTGCAAATCCGGCATCGTAAAGGCCCTTCATCAGAAACCTTGCTGAAAGATCACCGGTGAACACCCTTCCTGTTCTGTTTCCACCATGTGCAGCTGGGGCCAGTCCTATCACAACGAGTCGGGCATCAGCGGGGCCAAACCCGGGAACAGGCTTTCCCCAATATTCCTGCTCGCGAAATCGCTTAGTCTTTTCTTTTGCTATTTTCTCCCTGAAATTAACAAGGCGTCTGCACTTCCTGCAAGATATAATATCCTCTCTCAGGCGTTCCAGATTGTCGTTATCGCCATCATATGCTTTCCCAGTATAAGTTGGATTTACTTGACTCAAGGCGATTGTCATTCAAAGCTTGCTTAAAAAATTAAGGTCTCTGCAGACTAACAATTTCGATCCATGTTTAAGGAACTGGCTTCAGTCGGCATTGGACGGTTATTTAAACAATCTATCACCTGACTTCTTCCAAGCACAATTGGAAATCCAATGGTGTAAATTTATAGTCTTGATATTGATTCATTCCTAACTGAAAATAGGGAAAAAGCGTCGGGGGGGAGATTCGAACTCCCGAGCTGAGACAGCAATAGATCTCGAATCTATCGCCTTACCGGGCTAGGCTACCCCGACATGATTGCGGAAAAAGAGCGGGTTATTTATTAATTCCTGTACTTTGAATTATAATGTTCCTTCATCATGCATCTGTCAATAACGACTGTCAACCCAGCTTTCTTGGCATTATTCGCCGCAGTCTCGTTTATAACTCCTTCCTGGAACCAGATAGTCCGGGCACCTATCTTGACGGCTTCATTGACAACCGGTATCACCGTTTCTGGTTTCCTGAAAACATCAACAATATCAACCTTTATTTCCGGGGGTATGTCGATAAGTGTAGGGTAGGCTACTATTCCTTCCCAGCTCGTGAAATTAGGGTTTACAGGAATTATGTTGAAACCATTTTCCCTGAGATACCGTGCAACCCTGTAACTTTCCCTGTCGTGCTTATCAGAAATACCCACTACTGCAACATTTTTAGAAGTAATCAGTATCCTACCTATCTTGTCATTATCATATTGGTTATGTGGCATTGTAATTCAACCTCTGGATCGGTCAAACCGATCCAACACTTCGGCTTTGTTATTCATCTCTGATTTAAAACTCTTCCCAACATGAATAACATAAACTCCAGATCTGTCAGCGGCTTAAATGTCGCATCCAAAGACTTTTACGCTTCCAAGAGGATGCCCGGCACTATCCACTGAAAACGTTTTATTAACTGGCATGTTGAAATTACAATTCCAAATGCACAACTTTATGAATAAGCGGCTCAATACTGCATGCCAGGCATCAATTAAGTAAAGCTTGTTTTTGCTTATAGTTTACAGAACATTATGGTTGACATATTGCCAACATACAGATGTAGGTTCACAAAACTATGGACATAGTTTATATATTTTTTTGTAATGCATAAGTTCTATGTTCTGTGAAAAATGCGGTTCACTTATGTCTCCTGTTGGTGACAAGTACATCTGTGGTACTTGCGGTCACGAAGTGAGCAAGAAATCTGCAGGTAAAACAGAGAAGATAGTGAACAAGGGTAATGGCAAAGAGGTCATAATGATCAAGGAAGAAAAGTCTGCCG
>JAJZKL010000270.1 GCA_021804185.1 Thermoplasmata archaeon
GGACCTCGGAATTTTTAGATACGAAGCCCTCAAAAAGTATGGTCGGCCTGAAAGAGAAATTCTAAAGTCAGATACTGTCGACCTTCATGAGGCTCTTGTCACGAAATTTTCCCTCTTTATGGAGAGGAAGGGAATTCACCTGGATACAGGTGTTTCAATTGGGGGAAAAATACCTGATGGGGTATTCCAGACTGGTGGAAACCAGATTATACTGGAGGTGGAGGTTTCGGATCTTACCAATCTTAGGAGAATATGGGACAAGATCATTAATTATAAAGGATGGAAGAAGATATTCCTCACCCCTGAAGGTTTTGGTGAATCACTTCTGGAAAGGATCGTTGACCGGATCATGGAGATTCCATCAATTGAAGGGGATCTGATTTCCCATACAATATCCTCTATCCTCGATGCGGCAGTTGCGGAGTTTGACCAGAGATTCAGGCTCGTACTGCCAGGAGAAAGGATGCTCCTGAATATGGAAAACATTCAAACTGGATCCTTGTTAACAGGTGTGCGAAGACACAAATTCGGAGCTTTGATGGAAAAAGCACTCCGTATCATGGTTAAGTCTGGAAGGAATATGGCAGAATTCATGGACATTTTTGACGGGTCCCTGAACCCATCCTTGCAGGAGATGCTTACGAAAGAGGTCTGCAGAGACAGCGGGTTTATCACACTCAAGGAGGTCTACGAACTGTGCAGGAGATAATTGAACTGAAACCCTCCGATCTTTATTCACTTGACCTGAATTTTACACCCTTTGTCCCTTCTGATCCGGATAGGCTGGATTTTCAATACCGGCCGGAAGGAAAAAAATGGGCTTCAATTCTTTTCAGGGATACACATAAGGGGCATAAACTCAGGATAAAGGAGTTTTTCATGGACTGGTTCTGTCCCGGGTATCCAAAAAGCCTTATGAAAAGTTTCGTGGACGCTTATTCAGCCCTGGAAGTAAGGCAGATCAAAAGTACAGTATATTTTTTTGGAAAAAATTACAGAAGCAGAGATTCTGTAACTTTCTATTCCTTGGGTACAACCGTGGAGGTTGAATCCGAAAATAGATGCACTTCCGAAGAACTCTTGGAATATACGACAGGCCTAATTCCTCTGATCGGAAAGAACCGCAGAAAAGCTGAATGTGATTTCTATCAGAGAAGCTTCTTCTGCAATCACCATGGTGGTGACTGGTTCGAGGACATCAGGGTATCAAGGCTTTCCTGGGCAGATTTCAGTGGGGAATTAGCTCTGGGAAATATTGTGTTGAAAGGCTCCGGAATTGGCATAATGCTTCCAGACCGAAGAGAACATTTAATCTGTGTTTATGAGGATCCAGACCACAATAGGGCAATTTGGATTGAATACCTCAGGAACGGATCATCTCTTGAGCATGGGTCATACCAGTTAAGGAATGGAAACTACCTCTATACGGATTTCAATCTTGATGGAAATAAGAAAAAATGGGTCCTCAGAAAAGGAACTGGACCCCATACTTTCCAGTTTCAAATTTTGGACGGCATAGTTACAGCAATGTTATCACCCGGTTTTAATCTGAACCAGAATAATATTGAGAATATTGGCAAAATAGTGGAATCCAGACTTGTGGATGTGCTGGCAGAGTGAGGGAAATCGGGCCCGTTATGACGTAAATAATATCTTACTCCTGGGTATATGTTGAACATAATGAAAAATGATTTTTATTACAATGCCATAATGGTAAGGTGTCACTGATGTATAACTGCGGAAAGATTCAAAAGATCACTATACTTTATGCCTCCACCAAACCTGGTACCTATGCAGCCGAGGAGAGAGATGTACTTGGGCCGGACTTATCTAAGGCTCTATGCGAGGAGGCAAACCGTGAACAGATATCGATTGAGGAACTCATCAAGCGGAGAACTTCACGAAAGGTTGAGTCTGTAGTTATCAATTTGCCTGTTGCAGAAATTAAACCTCTGCAGAAGGCACATGAAGAGTGAATTATTTCAAATTTTTTTTGCCAAAGTTTAAATTAACAGCTTAATTAAGAAAATATGACTGATGATCTCCCAGAGAGGAGAAAAGGGCATCCGTATGTTATGTATGATATGCTCAAAGCTTCTAAGGCAGGCATTCTTAAGACAATAGACATAATGGAAAAAACAGATCTTGATTTTCTGAAATCACCCTACTGCTTCACCGGCAACGGGACTGCTTTCCATGCCGCGGCTTTGGGTTCCCTCATTATTCCCGGCTATTCACATGAATTCCGGGTAATGCAATCTTACGAACTGGAGAACTATTCCGACTTTACCGGAACAGTTTTTGGATTTTCCCATACTGGAAAGACAAAATCCACTGTGGACTCAATCAGGAAGGTTGGACAAGCATGCACAACCATAGGAATCAGCCACTATGCAAGATCTCCCCTTATAGAGGAATCCTCAGTTGGGATTGTCATTGGTGATTCACCTGATATGTCTCTTTGCAACACCAAAGCATTCTTTGACAACTATTTTGCAGCCCTTGAAATTTCAAAAAGAATTGCAGGTGTCAACATTAACTCCAGAGCACTGGCGGATGATCTTTATTCGGTAATTGATGGAAAAGAGAACGAGGCAAAGGAGGCTGCGAAGTTCATGGGCAGTGGGCTAAGAAATATATTCGTCCTCGGTGCTGGACCCTCTTATTATGCTGCTAGAGAGACTGCCCAGAAATTGAAGGAATCAACACACATACATGCTGAGGGCATTGAACTGGAGGAATTCAACCACGGATGCACATCTGTCATTGACGACAGATCAGCGGTTATAATAATCAATTCCGGAAGGGATGGGACAAGATCATCAGAGATAGCAAGAGCCTGCCGTGAGGTCGGGACACGCACACTTGCATTAAATGCTGAAGGAGACTTCAGTGTTGAAATACCGCAGCCGGAAAGGATGGAACTGTTCCCTGTTCTTGCAGTGGGATTTCTGTATACTCTCTGCTACTACATGGCACTTGAAAATGATGTGAATCCAGATCTTTTGAGATTTGAAGATAAAAAATACCTGGACTTTGACTCCATAGTTTTTCCGCCAGGTGCTCACTGATCTTTTTTCCCAAAGGTCTTTCTGAAGAGTTCCAGCTCTTCTTTAACTAACTTCCGGGCTTCTGAATAATCTTCGTTGTATGAAGATATCTCAAGCATTACGCTGTAAC
>JAJZKL010000271.1 GCA_021804185.1 Thermoplasmata archaeon
TGGACCCTGAAACCAGTGAATACTTCTGTCTCACCGTTGTCCATCTTTACCGGGAGTCTTACCTGAAGAATCTGCATAGGTTCCCTCAGGATCTCCAGAGCCTGCTTGTCCAGATTTATAACCTTCGCTGCTTTATCCAGTTGTTTTTGTGCTATATCAAAAGGATCTAAGTCTTCCTTTATACCTGTGGGCATACATTCACCTTTGCCTGTAAAGGCGTGTGGGAATCGCACCTTTGGTATTTAACCTTCTTTTCAAGCAATAATTTCAGGATTCCGTTGAACTTTTTCCAGAATTTCCCTCTCACAGCGGAAAACGTGAGACACTTCCGTGATATTCTCTTTCATGGCGCAGAAAGACAGTAGAATCCACACTCTAGTGCCTGCAATGGATGCCTCCTGATCACTTTGCGTAATCAGAAACTTCCAGGAAGGTTATTTCCGAGAACTCACCTGTTCAAGCGGCAGTGCCTACTACCATCAATATAATGACTGCCAGCGACAGCATGGTCTCAAGTTCCACCAGTGCAACAAGGCTCTTTTCAGTTGCATAGCTCTTCAGTTTTCTCATTACAAACCCCTCTCCGATAATCACGTAGGCAACGATTGCAAGAATTATCCCGGAGGATATGAGGTAAAACGAAAGGGAACCGATGGGAGAAAGTTGTCCATAATAACTGGAAACACCAGTCAGAATGATACCGAGAATTATGGCCATGCCACCGGTTATCCTTCCAAACAATCCTGTTTTCTGCAGTCTGTCTGAGAATCCCTTACTTTCCCTCGACTCGCCCGTAAGCATCAGGGTTAGCCATATCAGGGAAAATGCCCAGAGAATGCCGATCAAACCGTGTATCCCTCCCAGAATATCAATCAGGACAGACATGTGAATGACGAGATCAAATCGAGATAATTAAGATTGCATATTCACGTACTTAGACAATCTCTTGTGATATGCCGGTGCAACACTACTCTTCCATGTAAACGTCTGCAGCACAGCTTTCAGGAAGAAGGACGTACAGTGCCTGTCGTTTTTCGTCGAATGCAAATGTATGTGCACCATATTCCGTACTAATTTCCTGTAACTTTTCCAGAGTCTTTCCAGAAAAAACCTGAAGCATGCCCGGTTCGCCTACCGCGCAGTATACAAGATCCTTCCTGACGTTGTACCACAGCACATCCGGAGGTCCCGCCAGTTCAGCAGACTCTCTCTCCTCCAGCGTTTGGAGGTCGATTGTTGTCAGGAAACCGTCGTCGCAGGCCACATATGCCGTGTTGTTGTGTATGGCGAGTCCATGGGGTCCTTTGTGAGAAATGCTCACGAATCTGGCAGATTTCAGTGTTCTGCCCTGTATGAATTCTACTCCTGACGGATCTCTGATGTTTACCATGAACTCATCCAGATCGGAGTTATATGCCGCCCATCTGGGCCGACCCCGGAGTTCCACCGTACCGATGGATTTTCCGCTCACAGTGTCATGAAACCTTGCTCTGTTATCCTCTACATCGGCCACCATGAGATGTCGTCTTTCTTCGTCAAGGGCGAGACCGTTTGGCTTTGGACCGGTATTGAATTTCAGCTCAATTTGACCGGTTCTGGCGTTTATTTCGAGGATATGTCCATTAGACCTGGACGCCGCAAATATGACAGGCGAAAGTCTTCCGCTCAGGACACCGCTTCCGCCAGGACAGTCTTCAACAGAATAGAGGTATGATTTTGAGATTCCATCAATAACATCTACAGTGCCGTTCGTAGTGTGCGCAGCAAAGACAACCCCAGTCGGTAGATACACGTCCGCGTGATCAAACTCTCCGCCCTCATGCGGGGGAAGAAGTATCCTATGGCTCTTTTTCAGCATATGATTACCCCGGAAATGTGATCCAGCTACCTTGAATGTTCAAGGTGTAATCCGCGATCGAGTCTGTCCTTGGTATACTGGTACAGTGCGTCGTACAGAGGAAACTGCAGCTTCATATTTTCATGGTCATCCTTGCATATTTCCCTGAAGCCCAGGGCTGCTGCCTCAAGACCGGGGGATTCAGCAGGAGCATCCGGGATGTTAGCATCCGCTCCTCTGACTATCTTCGCGAACTCGAGTAATGTGGGGTCCTTGAGACCGTATTTTCGGATCACTGCATCGAAGCTGACAAACTCCTTTCCATCCTGTTCGTAATGCATCAACTCTGCTCCGGGAGTGTCGAAAGGTATGGCCCCCGTTTTCTGTGCTGTTTCAAGAACTTTATCTGCAGGGACAAAAAGGAATTCAGCCTCCTTGTCGACGAATCTGCTTATCACCCAGGGACATGCAATTCTATCTACCTTTGCCTTTTCTCTTGTAACCCATTTCATTTCAAGTCCCTCATCCATTTTTCTTTCTGTATTAATCCTTTCCCTTGCGGTCTTGAAAATAACCTGACCGTGTTCCACGAGAATGTGAAAAATCAAAAAGAGAAAAAATAATGGAAGAAGTGAACAATTTTACGCGGGAGTCTTCTTCCACGAGGTCAGGGACAATATGACGTAAACTATGTTGAGAACTAGGGCCAGAATTATGAGATATGCGCCATAAGACAGGGAAAATCCGGTTGTATACTTGATAGTGCCTGAGAAACCTGAAACAAAAGCGTTGAGTACTGCAGAAACACCTGCGTAATACAGGCCAATGGTCAGGATCAAGAATATGGCACCGATCACCGGGAAAACGAGTTCCTTGCCCTTGAGAGGTCCAGGGGTGTCAACAAAATTGAATACAAGACATGCCAGAGCAATCAACAGCGCAAGTATCGCGAAGGCGAGAGATGCATAAATCATTCCCACTCCACCGGAGACGGCTGCAGCCTCACTTGAACTCATATACTTTGCTGCCGCACTGGAATAGTTAGACCACGAATTAAAACTGCTCCCAGTTGTCATACCAAAGAACGACGTATTGGAATACGAAGTGCTGCTCACACCCGAGTACGTACCAGTTATGGACGGCTCAGCTTCTGGAAGGGCAAATGACAACCCGATCAAGATTATTATCAGGATCGGAATCACGATCTTAGCTAACTTTTGTTTATCCATTTGAATCAACAGTCACACGAGGTATGCATATATTAATCATTGGGTTTCGTAATTTTTGCAAGGATTCTTCTTGAGGATGAGATGTCGTCTTTCTTCGTGG
>JAJZKL010000272.1 GCA_021804185.1 Thermoplasmata archaeon
CAGCGGAGGAGAGAGATGTCCTTGGGCCAGATATGTCAAAGGCTCTCTGCGAGGAAGCAAACCGTCAACAGATATCAATAGAGGAACTTATCAAGCGGAGGACTTCACGAAAGGTAGAGTCTGTGGTTATCAATTTGCCTGTTGCTGAAATTAAACCACTTAAGAAAGCACATGAAGAGTGAATTATTTCAAATTTTTTTTGCCAAAGTTTAAATGAACTGCCTGATTAAGAAATTATGACTGATGATCTCCCAGAGAGGAGAAATGGGCATCCGTATGTTATGTATGATATGCTGAAATCTTCAAAAGCAGGCATTCTTAAGACAATAGACATAATGGAGAAGACAGATTTTGACTTTCTTAAGCCTCCTTACTGTTTTACCGGAAATGGAACCGCCTTCCATGCAGCAGCCCTGGGCTCACTGATTATTCCCGGCAATTCCCATGATTTTATAGTTATGCAATCATATGAACTGGAGAACTATTCAGATTTCACCGGGACAGTTATTGGATTCTCCCATACTGGAAAAACAAAATCCACTGTGGACTCGGTTAAGAAAGCAGGAAAAACTTGCACAACAATAGGAATTAGCCATTACAATAATTCCCCACTGATTGAAGAATCCTCCATGGGGATTGTGATTGGTGATTCGCCTGATATGTCCCTCTGCAACACCAAGGCATTCTTTGACAACTATTTTGCAGCTCTGGAAATTTCAAAAAGGATATCAGACATGAACATAAACTCCAGAGCCCTTGCAGACCAGCTTCATTCTGTTATAAATGGAAAGGAAAACGAGGCAAAAGAGGCAGCAAAATTCATGGGCAACAGGCTCAGAAATATATTCGTCCTCGGCGCTGGGCCATCTTACTATGCAGCCAGAGAGACTGCCCAGAAATTGAAAGAGTCAACGCACATACACGCTGAAGGGATCGAGCTGGAGGAGTTCAACCACGGTTGCACTTCTGTCATAGATGAAAGATCAGCAGTAATAATGATCAATTCCGGCAGGGATGAGAGAAGAGCCTCGGAGATCGCCAGAGCCTGCCGTGAGGTTGGAACACGCACACTTTCAATAAACGCTGAAGGAGATTTCAGGGTCAATATCCCGGAACCGGAAAGGATGGACCTGTTCCCAGTTCTTGCCGTAGGATTCCTCTATACTCTGTGCTATTATATGGCACTTGTAAATGATGTGAACCCAGATCTTTTGAGATTCGAAGATAAAAAGTACCTGGACTTTGACTCCATAGTTTTCCCTCCAGGTGCTCACTGATCCTTTTTCCCAAAAGCCTTTCTGAAGAGTTCCAGCTCTTCTTTGACTATCCTGCGTGCTTCTGAAAAATCTTCATTGTATGAAGATATCTCAAGCATGACACTATAACCAGAGCCGGAGCCGGAAAGT
The DNA here is from genome assembly GCA_021804185.1 of Thermoplasmata archaeon. The sequence continues at coordinate 1,407 of JAJZKL010000272.1, forward strand.
GGGTGGCTTTTAATATAAAGGCGATCTTTTAATTTTTTCATTTCCTCTTTGATGAGGGGTGCCATTTCACCCTCCATAGTTCCGGGGAATTCAAGGGATTCTTCATAATAGTGGAGATCTGCGTTCTGAAATCTTTCCCTTACGGAGTTAAATATGGCTTCCATTTCATGAGGAACACCGGGAAGGCAAAGAATATGCCTTCCTCCATGTGTGATCAGGACACCAGGGGCTGATCCCACAGGGTTGAAAATTGGCTCTGCCCCATGAGGAAGTATTGCCATCTTCATTCGCTCCTGAGTGAGCGGTATGTTCCTTGGCAACATGCGCTTCCGGAGCATTTCCATAGCATCGTCGTTTTTTTCAAGAGTGAGATTAAGAGCCCTTGAAATTGAGTCAAGAGTCATATCGTCATAGGTCGGCCCCAATCCCCCGGTTGTGATTATCAGGTCTGAATGTGAGAGTGCATCTTTAAGGGCCCATGAAATCTCAGCTGGATCATCGGAAACTGTGTATCCCCGCCTGACATGATTGCCCATTAAAGTGGATTGCCTTGCAATAAAAGTGTAATTGGAATTTGATGTGTGGCCCTTAAGGACCTCATTGCCTATTGAAATAATGGAAATTTCCATGTGAGGTAATGATCTAGCGGTTCATTTTTCTTGCGTGTATGTCTATCTTGTCCTTAAGCTTCTTGAGATCAAATGCATCAAGGGGTTCCTTCTTTTTCTGCACCCACTTTTTCAGTTTTTCCCTGTACTGTTCATCCTTGCAGAGATCAAGTGCGTTATTCTCAAATTTTTCAAGCTCCCTTAATTTAGCCATTTTAAAACCTCCCTATGATTCAGGAATGAAAACCTCAATCTTTAGGCACATATAAATATTAATGCCGGTGCATTCAAATATTCACGTTAAGAAACGCTATCAGCAGTATAACCACTATGTTAAGAGCCGCAATCAGAAGAGCGATCAAGAACTGTTTTGTCCTTAGTTCCAACCTTTGTATATGGTAAATATCGATTTATATTTATCCTCACTAAACTGATACTCCAAAAGATAAGGAGCATAGCAATTGATTTTTCTTAGAGGCTAAATTTGTGGATTATTCCATCTTAGGTTGTCAGGTAACAATTTATTATTGCATTTTCACCTGTCTCCCTATGAGAGAACCTGAGGTTATATTCCGATCAATGGACAATCTGGGAGAAGGTCCGCTGTATGATGACAGACTTGATGATCTATACTGGGTCGATATAAATAACAGGAAGTTTCACAGATACAACCTGGAGAGTGAAGACCTGATCACATTCTCCATGCCGGGCCAGATATCCAGCTTGGCTCTTGGAAAACAGGACCTGCTATATGCTACATTGGGCCATTCAATATTTTCTATCAGAAGAGACGGTAAAAATACAGAAGTAGCGAGACTTCCTCTTAAACCTGAAGAAAGATTCAACGACGGCAAGGCGGGCCCTATGGGTGTCTATGTTGCTGGGACCATGGACAAAAACGAAATATCCCCTATAGGTTCTCTGTACATTTACGACGGGAAAATATTCAAAAAAATACTCAGTGATCTTAAAATATCCAACGGTCTCGCATGGGATTTAAAGAGAGAGATTTTCTATCATATAGATTCGCCAGGAAAAGTGGTTAATGCTTATTCCTACACTGCAGACATGGATCTAGAGCATCTGGGAGTAGCAGCCGACCTTAGGGATGAAAATGGTGTACCTGACGGGATGTGCATCAG
>JAJZKL010000273.1 GCA_021804185.1 Thermoplasmata archaeon
TGGTTTTCCTGAATCGGTCTATTATGGAGAAAATTTCCGAAATGTTGTTTATGTTCATTTTGTGCAGCAAGTTTTCCATAAGTTTTCTGTCATTAATCCGGATATCGTAATTCCCCTGCAGATTAAGGCCGTCAAGTATTGTTGCTGCAAGCCCTATAAGCTCTGCGTCAGCCTCAGGAGTATCTACACCGAAAATGTCCGCATTGAACTGCATGTGTTCCCGCAGTCTTCCGGACTGTGGTTCCTCGTATCTCCAGATCTTCGGGATGCTGAACCACCTTACCGGTCTCGGAATATCCTTTCTTGATGTCAGCATCCTCACCACTGATGGTGTGGCTTCGGGCACCATGGTCACTTCCCTTCCTCCTTTGTCAGTGAAGGAGAAGGTTTGACCCACAAGTTCATCACCTGATTTGAGCCGATACAGATCCAGTGACTCCAGACTTGGAATGTCAATCATCCGGAAACCGAATGACCTCGCAATTTCCTGCGCAATGGAAAAAGCCCATGATTTTGGTTCAGCATCTTCCGGGTATAGATCCCTGAATCCCCTGAGTCGTTCAAACGTCATTCACTACGTTATTTAACTCAGGTATAAATTCACCATGAAATCCACGATAAAGAAAAAAAATTCAACTAATAATATAATCTCGGCAGAACTCCGGCTGGAGTAGCAATACTTTTAAATATGTCGATGTCCATATTATTATCTGTGAATCCAGAAAGGGCAAACAGTGTCTACGATATGCTTAGGAAAGTTGGATTCAGCAGGAACAGGGCGAAGATTCTGGCACTGTTGGAACAAAAGATGGATGTTGATCTTGCGGAGATTACAAGTTTGCTTGGAATAAGCAATTCCCGTGCTTCTGAGGGACTTAAATTTCTTTTAAGAGAAGGATACATTCAAAGAATGGAAGTGAAGTATCTTATGGGCAAGGGCAGAACCAAGCACATTTACAGACTCCGAATGCCGATCACGGACATTATCGCCGATGCGAAGTCCAGAGTTGCGGTTATTATCTCATTTGACAATAAGATTGAACCTTAACTGCTGAGTATGGAACGTACAAGGCGCTTTTTATATCTCTCAAGAGAGAAATGGGAATATGAACCAACAGTATTCCTGGACTGAAGTCCGTCATTTCCGTCTATTCCCCTGCCAATCAGGTTCTTCAGTATCTTCGGATCGCTATCTTCCACATCGCTGTAGTGGAATTCGTGTCCATAGGCGATTTCACCCTTTCGGAAGAGAAGTGTGTCTTCTTTTGCAAGAAGTTTGGTATAAGCAAGTGTCAGTTTCCTGTTTTTCTTGACAGTTCCATTGAATACTCCAGTCATTTTAAGCTCTCCACGATCAGATTCGATTGTGCCTTCCAGATACATCAGACCGCCACATTCAGCGAGCATGGGCTTTCCGGATTCACTGTAATTTCTGAGAAATGACATGAGCCTGTAGCTTCGCGAAAGCTGATCAGCGTAAAGTTCCGGATAGCCACCGCCAAGGTAGATGAAGTCAGGGTTTTCCGGGACTTCGTCCTCGAGGGGGGAAAAATACCTGACACGTCCAATGCTTTCCAGCAGCGAAAGCGAGTCGGCATAGTAAAAATTGAATGCTCTGTCGTACGCAATCCAGATCTCTTTGTTCGTTACACCGACTTTATGTTTCTTCGGTAATGGATACCTGACATCAGCCAGATTTTCCAGAAACGAAAAATCAATGTATTTAGATATTTTCTGCGCTATTTCATGCAGGTTACCAACTTCCAGGGATGTGTGCAGTCCAAGGTGCCTCTCCGGGATCTTCAGTTCTTCCATGTAAGGGATGGCCCCGATAATCTTCACCCCTCTTTTCCTGAATTCCCTGGCAACCATCTCAAAGTGCTTTTCTGATACGTAGTTATTTATGATGACGCCTATCGCTCCGCTTCCAAGAGACCCTCTGGCCATGTAATATGCGGATTCGGCCATTTTCCTAACATCCACGACGAGAATATATGGAATCCCAAATTTCCTGAAATAATAATGGGTGCTGAGATTATTCTGCGACCCGGAATCGTGGAGTCCCATAACACCCTCCACAATACCATAATCAAATTTACGGGAAGCCTCTGCAAATTGATTCATATAATTCCGTCCCTGTATCCATCTGTCAATATTCATGGTCCTGGTGCCTGAAATCACTGATGAAAGGCCACCGTCGATATAATCCGGGCCGATCTTGAAGGCAATTGCATTTTTCAGGTGGCTGAGTACTGCAAGCGTGACGCTTGTCTTTCCAGAACCCGTAACAGGTGCGGAAATGCCTATAACCTTCACGGATTACGTATTTGAGTTCGTTAAAAATTCTTTTGTATTTTTAAGTTTATAGTAACTATAAACAAATTTTAATTACCAATTATAAATAGACCTGCGATGGAGAGAGATTACTACATCGATTCACTGAAAAAGTCCAATTTCAAGATTACCCCGCAGAGGCTTACAGTCATAGACTATGTCAGGTCGCACAGTCCCGGCCATTTCACCGCTGAGGAGATATTTAATTCCATAAAATCAGAAGAGCCTACAATTACCCTTGCAACAGTGTATAACATACTGAAGGCCCTGCAGTCTTCCGGGACGGTGAAAACGTTTGAAACCGGCGGATCTACATGGTTTGAGACAAACACGGACTTTCACGGAAACTTTGTTTGCAGCAATTGTGGAAAAATATACGACATTGACATAGACGAGAAAGGAATCCTCGGTAATATTGAGGGATCAGGTAACAGTGTTCAAGAGGCGACCCTTATTCTTAGGGGCATATGCAAAGAGTGCCTGCCAGATCATGACTGATTCAGTCTTTGAAGTTGATGATTCTATCCAGTACTTTCAGTGCGTCTGAGTTCTCAACGGGATCGTGAACACGCAATATATCCACACCCATCTGTGCAAGATAGAGGGATGTCGCAATTGTAGCCGGTAGTCTCGAATCTGCTTCCTTCCCGGTTATATTACCTAAAAAACTTTTTCTGGATGTTCCAACGAGAAGACTGTAGCCGAACTTGAAACTACGGATATCCCTTAGAATTTCAAGGTTCTCTTTCATTCCTTTTGAAAACACTGGGACACTTGAC
>JAJZKL010000274.1 GCA_021804185.1 Thermoplasmata archaeon
CAGCCCCTATAAGCCACCCCAAGAGGCCACTGCATGTTCTGCGGCTCTGAAACTCAGTGGCATGAGTTGCCTCTCGAGGGCAAGATCCACACCTATACCACCTGTTACTCTGGCAGTGAAAGTTTCCTGAATGAGGTTCCGTTCCATCTTGTAATGGTTGAATTTGAAGGTGTGAACTCACTTTTCATGGGGAGGCTTATAGGGGCTGACGAGGAAGATATAGAAATAGGCATGAAGGTAAAGGTGAAATTCAGAAGGAATCTGCAATTCTCGGCTACCGATGTTTACTTCGTACCTGATGCCCCCTGACAAAAGTTCTTTACCGCCAGGAATATGGGTCAATTATGTCCGAATTCTCAAATTCAGACGGCGATGTATTTCTTGTCAAGCTGGAAAGAATGATAGACAGGGGTGCCCTTCTTTCCAGATACAGCAGGACCTCAAACTTAGACATAAGGGATGTTTACCATAAGGAATTTGAAAAGGATTCGAAACGAGGGGAGGATTTCTACAGGCGCGTTTTCCTGGAGTACGGGGATGAATCTGTTGCAGAACTTGTCACTGCTCAGGTTTCCATTCAGAATGTTTCAAACATCCTTACGAAACTGATTGAAGAGCAGAGAATCGGGCTTTCCTATCTGGAAAAATCTTCCCGCTATGTAGCATACAACAAAAAATCAGGAGGATCATACCTTTTCTGCCCTCCAGAGTCAATAGGCATTCCAGCGGAATTAGAGGAAGAATACAGAAACTTGTGCAATGATCTTTTTGAATTTTATGACAAATGCCTCCTTCCTGCCCAGGAATACTTCATGAAGTCATGGCCAAAGGAAGATCTCCTGTTCCCCGATGCAGATGGGGCAGAAATTCCTTTCATGGAACTTAAGGGAGAGGCATTAGAAACCGCAGAGAAATCCTACAAATCCGCTGTTCGTGCCAGGGCTCTGGACGATCTGAGGGCTTTGCTGCCTGCTTCAACCAAAACCAATCTTGGAATAAGCGGGAATGGTAGGTCATTCATATATCTGATACAGAGGCTTAAATCGATGAAAATCCCTGAAGCTCAGAGGGTTGCCGATTCACTTTATAATGAACTGAGTAACGAATTTCCAGAGCTGATAAACGCAGCGGTTAACCGTTACGGTCAGAAGCAAATAGAGTATATGCAATCAGAATTGGGGAAGGTAAATCCAATGGAGCTGAAACAAAACATTCCTTTGTGCAGCTTCATAGATTGGGATCAGGAGCCTTCAGCGGCATACAGGATTGCTTCGATACTGAGATTTCAGGAGACAGGGGAAGATATCCCCTCCATCATGGAGCAGTTGAAACAGAAAGGCTACGATGAGGTAAAATCGATACTTGACAGCTATGCGGAAAGGCGCAAAGGAAGGAGGGACAAAGTTCCCAGGGCATATGAATCCTGCCAGTATTTTCTTCAGGTGGCTGTTAATTTTGGAGCTTTCAGGGATGTCCAGAGACACAGGTTCCTGTCAATTTCAAGACCACCTCTAACCCCATATAACGGCTACACAGTGCCGCCATTCTTTAAATCTGATGCAGAAACACTTCAGAAATTCAAAAGCCTCATGGGGGCATCGTCAGATCTATATGGCAGAATCAGAAAGAAAGCAGGGCATCAGGTGGCTCAGTACGTGATACCTTTTGCATTTGTCTACCCTGTTTCTATTGTCACCAACGCAAGGGAACTGATACATTTCTGCGAGCTCAGATCAACACCCCAGTCTCATTACGATCTCAGGGAGCTTTCCAGAGCAATTTACAATGGAGTAAGGGAAAAGACCCCTGCAGTTTCTCGGGCATTCAGGTTCGTAGACACCGGCGACTATGCGCTAGGAAGATTGAGATCTGAACAGAAGAAAGAGCTGAAGCTAAGGAATATGGAAAAGTGACACTTCTTCGCAGAGGCTTATTTTAACCACACTTGATAAAATACCGTTTCATAAAGTTTATATTGAAGAACATATTTATCTGTCAACCTGAGGTGAACTTAAGGTATGTTATCAGGACAGATGCCAATATTCGTGCTTAAAGAAGGGACACAGAGAGAACAGGGAAAGAATGCTCAGAAGAACAACATAGAGGCTGCCAAGACAATTGCAGACGCTATCAGGACAACTCTTGGTCCAAAGGGAATGGACAAGATGCTGGTAGACTCAATTGGAGACATTATTGTATCAAATGATGGAGCTACCATCCTGAAGGAAATGGATGTGGACCATCCAACGGCAAAAATGATTGTTGAGGTTGCTAAATCGCAGGATTCCGCTGTTGGGGATGGCACAACATCTGCCGTCATACTTGCAGGGGAGCTCCTTAAGCAGGCAGAGACACTCCTTGACCAGGGAGTTCACTCAACTGTTATCACAAATGGTTTCAGAATGGCAGTCAACGAGGCAAAGAAGCATCTTGACCAGATTGCACTTGAGGCAAAGGACGACAAGACTCTCAAGAGAATATCCATGACTGCCCTTTCCGGAAAGAATACCAGTCTTTCCAGTGATTTCCTCTCCGATCTTGTTGTCAAGGCCGTCAATGCAGTTGCAGATGAGAGAAACGGGAAGGTTATTGTGGACACAGCCAACATAAAGGTTGACAAGAAGAATGGCGGTTCCGTTACAGATACGCAGTTCATTAATGGCCTGGTAATAGATAAGGAAAAAGTCCATCCCAAGATGCCTTCACCTGTCAAGGATGCCAGGATTGCACTCATAGATTCTGCTCTTGAGATAAAGAAGACAGAGATCGAGGCAAAGGTTCAGATTACAGACCCGTCAAAGATACAGGACTTCCTTGCACAGGAATCAGACACATTCAAAAACATGGTAGAGAAGGTAAAGAAGAGCGGAGCAAATGTTGTCCTCTGCCAGAAAGGTATCGACGATATTGCTCAGCACTACCTTGCAAAGGAAGGCATCTATGCCGTAAGGAGAGTCAAGAAGAGCGACATGGAAAAACTTGCAAAAGCTACAGGCGCCAAAATTGTGACGAATCTTGACGACCTCACATCCGCAGCCCTTGGAAAAGCAGAGAAGGTAGAGGAAAAGAAAATCAGCGACGACAGGATGACCTTCGTTAC
>JAJZKL010000275.1 GCA_021804185.1 Thermoplasmata archaeon
ATATTTATCTGACAAAAGTTCTTTACCGCATGGAATATGGGTTCATTATGTCCGAATTCTCAAATTCAGATGGCGATGTATTTCTCGTCAAGCTTGAAAGAATGATAGACAGGGGGGCACTTCTCTCCAGATACAGCAGGACTTCAAATCTCGACATAAGGGATGTTTATCATAAGGAATTTGAAAGGGACTCAAAGCGGGGTGAGGATTTCTATCGCCGCGTTTTCCTGGAGTATGGGGATGAATCTGTGGCAGAACTTGTCACTGCACAGGTTTCAATTCAGAATGTTTCAAACATCCTTACTAAACTGATAGAGGAACAGAGAATTGGACTTTCCTATCTGGAAAAGTCTTCCCGCTATGTGTCTTACAACAAAAAATCCGGAGGATCATACCTTTTCTGCCCCCCCGAGTCTGTGGGCATTCCGATGGAATTAGAGGAGGACTACAGAAAATTGTGCAATGATCTTTTTGAGTTTTATGACAGATGCCTCCTGCCTGCCCAGGAATTCTTCATGAAGTCATGGCCCAAGGAAAATCTTCTGTTCCCTGATGCATATGGATCAGAAGTCCCTTTTTCAGAACTTAAGGGGGAGGCTTTAGAAACCGCAGATAAATCTTACAAATCCGCCATTCGTGCCAGGGCTCTTGATGATCTGAGGGCTCTGCTGCCTGCATCAACCAGGACCAATCTGGGAATAAGCGGCAACGGAAGATCATTCATATATCTAATACAGAGGCTTAAATCAATGGAAACCCCTGAGGCCCAGAGAATAGCAAACTCTCTATTTAGAGAGCTGAGCGAGGAATTTCCAGAACTAATGAATGCTGCAGTAAACCGTTATGGTGAGAAACAGATTCAATATATGAAATCAGAGGCAGAAGCAATAAATCCTCTGGGGCTGGCTCAAAATCCTCCAACATGTAGGTTCATAGATTGGGACCAAGAACCTTCTGCAGCTTACAGGATTGCAGCAATACTGAGATTTCAGGAGACTGGCCAGGATCTTTCATCGATTATGGATAAATTGAACCAGAAAGGATATGATGAGGTAATATCGATATTGAATCATTATTCAGAGAAACGCAAAGGAAGAAGGGATAAAGTACCCAGGGCATTCGAATCCTGCCAGTACTTTCTTCAGGTGGCGGTTAATTTTGGCGCTTTCAGGGATGTGCAGAGGCACAGGTTTCTTTCTATTACAAGGCCACCCCTTACTCCATATAATGGCTATACAGTTCCACCATTCTTTAAATCAGATGAAGAAACTCTCGAGAAATTCAAAAGCCTGATGGAGCAATCGAAAGCTCTATACGGCAGAATCAGAGAAAAAGCTGGCCATTTTGTGGCACAGTATGTTATTCCCTTTGCATTTGTCTATCCAGTTTCAATAGTTGCAAATGCCAGGGAACTTATACACTTCTGCGAACTCAGATCCACACCACAGTCTCATTACGATCTAAGGGAACTGTCAAGAACTATTTATGAGGGGGTAAGGGAAAGAACTCCAGTTGTTTCCGGTGCCTTCAGGTTTGTGGACACAGGCGAATATGCACTTGGACGTTTGAGATCGGAACAGAAGAAAGAGCTCAAACTAAGGAACCTGGAAAGATGATACCTCTTCGCAGAGGCTTATTTTAACCACACTTGATAAAATACCGTTTCATAAAGTTTATATTGAAGAACATATTTATCTGTCAACCTGAGGTGAATTTAAGGTATGTTATCAGGACAGATGCCAATATTCGTGCTTAAAGAAGGAACACAGAGAGAACAGGGAAAGAATGCGCAGAAGAACAATATAGAAGCTGCCAAGACCATCGCAGACGCTATCAGGACTACTCTTGGTCCAAAGGGAATGGACAAGATGCTGGTAGACTCAATCGGGGACATTATTGTCTCTAACGATGGAGCGACAATACTGAAGGAAATGGATGTGGACCATCCAACTGCCAAGATGATCGTTGAGGTGGCCAAATCACAGGATTCAGCTGTTGGGGATGGCACAACTTCTGCAGTTATACTTGCAGGTGAGCTCCTGAAGCAGGCTGAGACGCTGCTTGACCAGGGAGTTCATTCAACTGTAATCACAAACGGTTTCAGAATGGCAGTAAATGAAGCAAAGAAGCATCTTGATCAGATTGCACTCGAGGCAAAGGACGACAAGACTCTCAAGAGAATCTCCATGACTGCTCTTTCCGGAAAGAACACCAGCCTTTCAAGCGACTTCCTGTCTGACCTTGTAGTAAAGGCTGTTAATGCAGTTGCAGAAGAGAGAAATGGAAAGGTCATAGTGGATACTGCAAACATAAAGGTTGACAAGAAGAACGGTGGTTCTGTCACAGATACCCAGTTCATAAATGGCCTTGTGATCGACAAGGAGAAAGTCCATCCCAGAATGCCGTCACCAGTCAAGGATGCAAAGATTGCCCTCATAGACTCTGCCCTCGAGATAAAGAAGACAGAAATTGAGGCTAAAGTTCAGATAACAGATCCTTCAAAGATACAGGACTTCCTTGCACAGGAATCTGACACTTTCAAAAACATGGTGGAGAAGGTAAAGAAGAGCGGCGCAAACGTTGTCCTGTGCCAGAAAGGAATTGATGATATTGCACAGCACTACCTTGCTAAAGAGGGCATATACGCAGTCAGAAGGGTAAAGAAAAGCGACATGGAGAAACTTGCTAAGGCAACTGGAGCCAAAATTGTCACAAACCTCGATGACCTGACATCTGCAGCTCTTGGAAAGGCAGAGAAGGTTGAGGAAAAGAAAATCAGCGATGACAGGATGACATTTATAACGGGATGCGCAAACCCCAAGGCTGTTAGTATACTCATAAGGGGCGGAACAGACCATGTTGTTTCAGAAATCGAGAGATCACTGAATGATGCAATCAGGGTGGTAGCTCTAACAAAGGAAGATGGGAAATACCTCCCGGGAGGAGGAGCAATTGAAGCAGAACTGGCTATGAAGGTCCGCAACTATGCGAACTCAGTGGGAGGAAGAGAGCAGCTTGCAATAGAAGCTTTCGCCAAGGCCCTTGAGATTATACCCAGAACTCTTGCTGAAAATGCTGGAATGGATCCAATAAAC
>JAJZKL010000276.1 GCA_021804185.1 Thermoplasmata archaeon
GGGCGTGAGTATTTATAAAACCGGGCATGGCGACCTTGCCATCTGCATCAATTATGGTATCAGCAGAATCATTCACAACACCGACTTTACTGATCCTGTTGCCCTCAATCAGTATGTCTCCCCTGACAATATTCCGTTTTTCGTCCTGTGTAATGATGATTGCATTCTTGATAAGGATAGAGCCCATTAAGAGTTATTTGATTGGTGTATTAATTTTTTCAGACCCAGAAACATGTCGAGATGTATAACCAACAAGAAAGAGAAGAACAGCGACTGTAAGAAAAATGAAGGTGATCTGGAAATTATAACTCGCAAGATATTCAGATAACAAAAATACAGGTAGGCCAATGGCAAAACCTGCTAGAACTGGAACTGCTACTGATTCAATCCCTCGATATCCTTTACCAGATCTGGTATACATTGAAAGCATGATTCCAATTGCAGATATCACAAATGTAAAGGTGATTTCAATTGATGCTGGTACATTGAACGTCGCAAGGGGGAGATAAAACTGGTACCCATGAACAACTAAATTGTAGAGTGCGTTGGCTTCCAGTGAGATTGTAGTAAAATATGATACAACGTAAAGAGATGGATTATTGATGTGGTATGTCGTCAGGAGTATGCTGGCTATATCAGATCTGAGTGCAACCAGTACAGCAGAGGTGGAAAACATTACAGTCACGACTGCCAGCTGTTCCATGAATATTAGCAAGGAGCCCGTATACTCGGCCACTGTCACAGAGAGCTTCGACTGTATGACTGCTTCCATCAACAAGACAACTCCGATTGCGAAGGTCAGTGATGTTAGCGTTGTGAAAGTCAGAGGCAATACAACATAAGAAAATATTGGAATGGCATAATTAAAATATAGCTTGAAGAAAGTTCCAAGCAGGAATAATAAAAAGAGAATGGTGCTGACGGGATACACATATTCCCTTATCCTGCTGGGAGCCAGATGCTTGACTAAGAAAATACCTATAAGAAGAGATATCCAGAAGGTAGAAAGGTATGCTATTACAATGCTGCCAAGATAAACAAGAAGGAAAAGTGATGGTGCAATTATCAGGATGTTCAGTACAAGCGATCTATAGCTTATTGACGATCTTATCACTGTGTCACCTTACCATAAGTATATTCTCCCATAATGAACGGCACAATGTTGTTTTCATTTACCTGCCTGCTCCTTATGCCTATTGAATTAAAGAAATGTGCAATAGCTTTTGTGTATGCAGCTTCCTTTGTAACAGCTGCCATGAAAAGTTTCTGATCAACAGGACCCGAAAGTTCCGGCACAAACTGGCTCCTGTTGATAAGAACGAGTATTATCTTCTTACCAAGATGCTTTACAGTGGATTTTTCCATGTTGAATTTCTCCGGGAAACCAAAAGGTGTCAGTATGAATATTATTGCCTCCTTCCTGACATTATCTTTTATTTTTCCCAGGCAATCTGCGATATCAAATGTTCCTGACGGTTTCATCTCCGAAACTGCCTTTTCAAGACGGTCAATGTTTCTTGAATTCTTTTCTGGTTTGAAATAAACTGTCTGGGTGCTTGATGTAAGAAGGAAACCCACTCCATCATGGTTCTTGACGATGCCATAGCTCATCGCTATGACCTGTGAAATCATCACATCAAACAGGAGATGGTTGGGTGGCCCCTGGTTCACTGAATTGCTGTAATCCATTACAAAGACAACGTCTACCTGCCTCTCCTCCTCCATCTGCTTGATGTAGAGATCTTCGCCATTCTGGATTCCATAGCGGCTCCATGCAACATATCTGAAATCATCTGATGTGTCATATTCCCGGATTCCATAGAAATTGTAGCCCTGACCAACTTTTCTCGAGATGTGAAGACCCCTTGTGTAGATTAGATTGCTGTATCTCTCAGAACGTCTGTTGAATGTATCAGAAGTGGATGGGGCAACCTTCACCTCCATGTTCGCCGTGAGGGAATATGTTGCGAGCGCAAGGTGAAGTGGATCATCTGCACTCATCAGCAGCGGGCCTATCTCGTATCTGCCTATCGCAGTGGCTGAAATGCTGTATTTTCTCACAACCGTCTCGGATGGTGCCAGCCTGATCTCACCTTCAACATCGCCTCTTGTCTGGAAAACCGAGGAAAGAGAATCAAAATAGTTGAAATGAAGCGTGAGCTTTGAATTATTGGTAAATGAGATAACTGTTTCAACAAACTCACCCTTCCTGGAATACGGCTTCTTCATATCCCTTGAGACTGAAACCAGCTTCATTGCAGAAGCGTGGCCGAGATTGAAGATCAGGATGTCAGATGATATTATTGTTATCATCAGCAGGAAGAATATAATTGCAGTGCTGAAGCCAAGTATAACCGATTCTATTAAACCATAAACCATCGACCCTATGATCGCGAATCCGGTTCTCCTTATCATTGTGGAGCTTCCACATCCGCAAGGATGCTGTCTATTATTTTATTCACTTCCTCTGCAATGTTGTTTCCGGCAGAAACCATGGCCTCAGGATTCAGGATAAGCCTGTGGTTGAGGAGTTCGTGACTCATCGTCTTTATGTCTTCAGGTATGACATAATCCCGGCCGTTTATGAGTGCGTTTGCCCTTGCCGCTTTCAGGTATTTGGCGGTGGTCCTCGGGCTGGCACCAATATAGATCATGTTGTGGGTCCTGGACTTCCTGATTATATCAACCACATAGTTCATGATTTCGTCTGAAACATAAACTGAGTTTACCTTCTTCCTGATACTTATTATCTTTTCGGGCGTGAGATCACTGTTCCTCTGATATTCAATATTCTGCGATTTTAATATGTTAATCTCCTCTTCCCTTGAAGGATAGGTAAGGATATATCTGAATAGAAACCTGTCCATGAGTGCTTCAGCGAGCGGGAATGTCCCCTCCTGTTCTATCGGATTCTGTGTGGCTATGACGAAAAAAGGTTCGGGGAGGTTCTCGGTAATTCCACCTGTTGAAACATGCTTCTCCTCCATTCCCTCAAGCAGCGCACTGTGAACCTTGGGCGGGGTACGGTTCAGTTCGTCAGCCAGCAATATATTTCCAAAAATCGGGCCCTTCCTGAACTCCATTTTCTTT
>JAJZKL010000277.1 GCA_021804185.1 Thermoplasmata archaeon
CTCTCCCTGATCTTTATCTGCCATACAGGGACAAGGACAGAAGGCAGTTCTCTAAGGTTTGAATGGTTCCTCTGTTCCTCTATGACCCTGTTAATATTAATGCGACCATTTTTCCTCACAGAGGATTTTGACATTGCGGTGTCATTATGTTGTTGCACTTAAAATTTTCTTGCCGGAAATAATTCCCGTTTAGCGAAATGATAAATGAATAAATTTGATAATAAGAGTTAGTTTTTTGGCACAACCATGACATCAAGATAGCAGGGTGAATATGAGTGCCTTAGATGTGTGGAGCCGGTTCTCAGCCTCCTGAAATACCGCGCTATGTATGCCGTCAATTACACCTGCAGAAACCTCCAGGCCCCTGTGGGCAGGCAGGCAGTGCAGGAATATATGATTTCTGTCAGCATGTTCCATAATGGATTCATTCACCTGATATCTGGAGAAGAGTTTTTCCTTTGCCTCCCTCTCCTTTTCCTCCCCCATTGATACCCACACGTCGGTGTAGACAACGTTTGCACCATCGACCGCCTTGGCCGGGTCATGTTCTATTTCCAGCCTGGCCTTTGTTGACTTTCCAATTTCCTGTGCCTTCTGCCATATCTTACTGTCAGGTTCATGCCCTTCCGGGCATCCGATAGTGAAATCTGAACCGCTAATTGCACATGAAAGGGCCAGGGAGTTGGCAACGTTATTCCCGTCACCAACATATGTTATCTTGAGGCCGCCAGTTCGCCCGAAGATCTCTTTTACTGTCATGAAATCAGCAAGCATCTGTACAGGATGTTCCCTGTCATCGAGAGCGTTTATAACAGGGACCCTTGCATTTTTTGCCAGGGATGCCACACTCTCATGGCTGAATGCCCTGTAGGATATTATGTCAAGAAAACCTGATAGGACCCTTCCTGTGTCTTCAATTGTCTCCCCACGGCCAATCTGCATGTCATTGGGATTCAGGTATATGGCATGGCCACCCATCTGCTCCATGGCTGTCTGCAGTGAAATCCTTGTTCGTGTGCTCGGTTTTTCAAAAATCATCCCGAGCATTCTGTTACGCATCTCCGGAAAACCTGTGTATCTCTGCTTCTTCATTCTTATGGAGAGATCAATTATGTCCTCGAAATCTGAGGACATGTCTGTTACGGAGAGAATATCCCTCTTCATGCAGATCACTTCAGAAGACCAGGGACATCAGTGGGATAGTCGGCAACTTTAACACCCGCCTCATTGAATGCCTTTATCTTAGATTCCGCAGTTCCTACGCCTTTCTCTATGATTGCCCCCGCATGTCCCATTCTTTTTCCTGGCGGGGCACTTCTTCCAGTGATATACGCAACAACTTTCTTTGTTATGTGTTCCTTGATATATCTTGCCGCAAGCTCCTCATTATTGCCGCCTATTTCTCCAACAAGGACAATCTTCTTTGTTTTTGGATCTGCCTCATAGAGTTTCAGAACATCAATGTAGTTCATACCCACTACTGGATCTCCTCCAAGTCCGATAACTGCACTCTGGCCCATTCCGTTTCTAGTAAGGGATTCCACTATCTCGTAAGTAAGGGTGCCGCTCCTTGAAGCAACAGCCACATCTCCCTCCTTGAATATCTGGTTTGGCATAATGCCTATCTTGCACTCAAAAGGTACAGTTATTCCGGGGCCATTTGGGCCTATAACTGTAAGGCCTCTGTTCCTGGCCTCGCTGATCAGTTCCATTGAGTCATGGAACGGGACGTGTTCGGTCAGGATGTAGATCAGCTTGATTTTCTGATCTATTGCTTCAAAGGCAGCATCCTTAACAAATGGTGCTGGAACTGAAATCATAGTGGCATCCGGTGAGAAACTCATTGCATCAGCCACTGAATCAACTATGGGAACTGTGTCCTGAAACTTTGTCCCGCTCTTTCCTGGAGATATCCCTGCAACTACCTTTGTACCGAACTTCATCATCTGTCCGGCATGAAATGAGCCCTGATGTCCTGTTATTCCCTGTACTATCACCTTAGTATTCCTGTCAACAAGTACTCCCATTATGCACCACCTGCAACTTTTACTACCCTCTCAACCGCTTCCATCATGGTTGGATAAGTTTCTATCTTATTCTCGCTGAGGATCTTTCTGCCTTCGTCCTCATTGAAACCGCTGAGCCTGACAACTATAGGCTTTGAAATATTGAATCTCTTCTTCGCCTCCACAATACCCTTTGCAACAGTATCGGCCTTTGTGACGCCACCAAATATGTTGATGAGTATGGCTTTCGGATCTGCCTTGAGAACTAGATCAAAAGCATTGGCGACTATCTCGACATTGTCCGTTCCACCAAGATCGAGAAAATTCCTTGGTTTTCCGTTATGAAGCGTCAAGGCGTCAAGTGTGGCCATCGTCAGGCCAGCTCCATTTGCAATGACACCGATTTTACCGTCAAGTTCGATAAAGGAGTAGCCTTTAGCCTGTGCCTCAAGTTCCAGTGGTGTCTTCTCTGGGTCCGTGATGCTGAACTCCTTGTGCCTGTAAAGGGAATCATTGTCTATTATTACCTTGGCATCGGCAGCTATGAGATTCCCCTCTTTAGTCTCGACCAGAGGGTTGATTTCCACAAGTTCGCAGTCCTCTTCTATGAATGTCCTGTAAAGGGACTTCAGGATTGCCCTGAACTGTGAAGCTATCTCAGGTCTCAGGTTCATGAATTTTGAAGCTTCCCTGCCAATGTAATCGGAATACCCAATCAATGGATCAATCACACGTGTGAAAATCTCTTTCTGTGGAACTGATTCAATTTCAACTCCACCGGATGCACTTGCGATAAGAATAGGAGCCCTGTGTTCTCTGCTGAGTGTTATGCTCACATAATATTCGTGCTGGATATTCAGCATCTCTTCGACGAGAACCTTTGTAACTGCAAGTCCCCTTACCTTTGAGCCTATAAGATCATTGACTGCGGCCTTCAGCTCCTCTCCGCTTTTTGCAAATTTTATTCCTCCTGACTTTCCTCTTCCGCCGAGGAGGATCTGGGATTGGACAACAACCGGGTTGCGGTATTCCTTAAGATCTGACTGGTTTTCCACGACATATCCTTCTGGTACAGGAAGTCCA
>JAJZKL010000278.1 GCA_021804185.1 Thermoplasmata archaeon
GGGCAGAACTCATCATAGAAAACTGTATACCTGTCCATTTCACTTTATCTCAATTGTTTCCTATTCCATCAAGAAGTCCCTGGAAACCGAACATCGCAGTGATTGCCGGGGCTATATCAGGTACGAGCTTGAGTCTGTCTATTATCTGATCCTTCGATATTATCTGCTGTTCGGAAGCTTTGATTGAACCTGTCACGATTGCTGCAAATGCATCCTTTATTCCCGGCAGAAGAATCTCAATTATGGTTGTTATCAGCGATGAATAGTTCTGTGTTTCAAGTATGCTGGAATCCCTCAAGGTCAGGGAGGAAAGGCGCAGCTTCTTCTCCTTCAGCATTTCCAGGCTGTTCCTCATCTGCCTGCAGATTGTCAGAATACCGTCTCTCTCCAGGTTCCCATTCAGGGCCGGCTCAGATGTCACCGATACCTTACCTAGAGAATCCTGATATTCAACTTCCAGGAAAGAGCTGACATCTGCATTTGTCTGGTGAATCCTGATCTCAGAACCGGCCTCATCATGTGCAAGTTTTATGAAAAGGTCTCCGCTTGATAAATTTGAGGATGATATGTAATATTCATCAAGGCGTTCAAAGTCAGGAACCGGGTCCTTGCTCATCCAGCTTTTACCTAGCCTTACGGGTACTCTTATCCCCTTCTGGAATGAAGATGGATAAAGTCTTGACCGGAGGAATTCAATTTCAGATGTGTCAAGAAGGAATTCGTATTCCAGATCTCTGGGGCAGTTGGCACGATAGCGGCACTCATATCCACCATTCAGGAATTTAAGAGAAACCTCACCATCATTTACAGGAATATAATTTCTGGAAAGGAAGACCTCAATGGCCCGTGTGCTCTTTGCTCTGTAAGCCTTTACTTCCTCTTCCTTTGCAGCTATCTGATCACTGTTGGATGGCGCAATTTTCTTTTTGAAATCGTCAAGTGTTGCAGAAATGAATTTCATCAGAGTTTCTTTTATTCCCTGGAAGAATGCACTCTTCTCCTCCTGGCTGTAAATATTGATGAGCCCGACCAGATCTGATTGAAGCTGGTCTACCCTCTTCTTTCTGTCGTTTTCGCCTGCCTTCAGTCCTTCAAGATCCTTGGAGGCATCAGATGCCCTTTGGGAATATATCAATGAATCAAAAAGGTCATAGAATACAGAACGCAACACCCGCAATGATTCCTCACTTACCTGTTCCGCCATTTATTTTCCACCTTGTTTGATTCAGGGCAATTACCTGAGTGTCTTATCCCTTAATAGATTTTATTGAAAATCTGATTGATATCATTATGACACTACACAAATTGAAAATCTTCAAAGATGATTCTCAACGTAATCCTTTACAATCTTTCTTGTACCTCTTCTCAGAACATCGGACAGTGAAGGTACCGATACTTTCAGTTCCTTTGCCAGATCCTTCATAGAAATCTTCCTGTCAGAATCGTAATATCCTTTCCTGAATGCTATCTCAATTATCTCCTGTTCCCTCTCTGTGAGGTCTGAATTGGTCTCCTCGCTTGCCTCTACAAGCAGAGGGGCAAAGCCTTTCTCCTCAAGCCGTGAGTTCAGGCTCCTGACATAAGCCATGGAGGGAGCCTTGAACCTGTAGGAAAGCCTTGTTCTGTTATAAGACCTGCTGCCAGTTATTATTATATTCTCTTTCGAGAGAAAGGCACAGCTGGAGCAGCTTTCACTTCTGGCCCAGATGGAATTTTTTCCGACTTCAGAGCAGGATATGCCATTTTTTCTAAGTTCATCAAGAATTTCATCCTTATTGCTCTGGCATATGATTCTGTGAATTGTGACATCACCCCCAATCTTGAGTCTCATAACCTCTGCTTTGAATTTTCGTGTATATACAAGATTTGTTACCTTGCAGTCCTCTCTGCTTACTTCAATAAGGGTGTCAATTGAAGATTTTTTTCGCGGCATTGTCATCTCATAAGGCTAGAACTTATGATAAACTTTATCTGACCCGAATAAGGCGTGAACATTCTCCCTTAATAGTAAGGCTAGTTCAATTTATATCCTCTGCACATTAACATATGATAAATATGGAAATAGGAAAGAAACTGTTCATAGCTCTTGTTGTTATCGCCGTTATGGCAGGTGCTTACGGGATATCTCTGAATATCACACACCCTGCGCATATTCAGAGTTCGGGTCCCTCCGGACCTGTGGCCATCACTCTTGTAATCACCACTGACAATTACTATAACTCAACCATTGGCCAGCAGCCTCATTATTATCTCCTGCAGAATGGTTCACTCAAATCCACAACAACGATAACATTCCCGGCCAACCAGAACATAACCCTGACAATTATATGTTATGACAATGGAACAGCATATCCTCTGGGACAGGCAGGGAATAACATTGGGGATGGCGCAGGCCAGGCCTCTCTATATGACGTGAATGGCACCGTTGGGAATGTTGTGAAGGTCATTAACAACACAAATGTAAACTCAACATCATCTAAATTCAGCAGTGGAACAGTGGTTTCATCATTCCCGCAGTACAGTGTTTCCCACACGTTCACCGTTGCCGGTTTGAACCTTAATATTCCAATTCCTCCAGTATCAACTGTTGTTGCCGATCTTCACTTCAGTTCATCACAGGAAGGCACATACAGCTGGCAGTGCAATGACCCCTGCGGGTCCGGTGCCAACGGATGGGAAGGCGCTATGGCAACCCAGGGATGGATGATGGGCAGTGTTGTGGTGAGCTGATAGGTATGACTCAGATGGCCGGAACCGGAACAAATAACCATTTCAGATGGGCCATTGCTTCTGTCGAAGCAGCAATGACTGCATTTCTTCTGCTGGTACCGGCCATGAATCAATCAATCCTGATAGATGACAGGGGTTTTACCGATTATCTCTTCGTTGTGGCATTTTTCACCTCTGTCCCGCTGATATTCATATTTACAGAATACATGAATTACAGATTTTACAGGTATTTCGGGTATCTACAGATTTTCAACGCTATCCTGCTACTTCTGATGTTCCTTTACCATCCTGAATATCTTATATTCGTAGTACTCATCTTTGCATTCTCCATAATCAGTTT
>JAJZKL010000279.1 GCA_021804185.1 Thermoplasmata archaeon
ATTAAGAGCGTGTACAGGAAGTAATAAACCGTAACAGCCACTGCTATTGACGCAATAATGTTGAAAACAAGCCAGTTTCTGGTGGAAATATATTGCCGGGCATTAACCATTTTTGAATTGCCGATACGTCCTAGGCCAATAATAAGCATTATAATGCCTATGAAAAGAAGTACAGCACCTGCTATGTCTATAAAGGGGATTATCATCAGTATGGATCCTATGAAAAGCACCAGGAATGCTGTTCTGAGGCTCCTGAGATTTTCCCTCATAACATATAAATCATCATTGAATGTTGATGCTGTTTCCATATATGTGGATGATAATTTTAATGGTATATAAATTTCACTTAACAACCGGAAATGAAAAAGTAATAGATTATATGTGAGCTTGAATTTATAAAATATATGATCAGTTTTCTGGACCAGAAGAGAATGGATATAAATTATCAGTACCGCAACGGAGACCTGTTCCTTCTCATGACCAATGCAGGAAAGGCAGTTGCGAAGGTTATATCAGACAATTTCAAGCCGGGATCGGTAATTCTTATTGTATGCGGCACTGGAAACAACGCGGGAGACGGCATAATGGCGGCACAGTTCCTCCAGGAGAAATTCAGTGTTTCAGTTTACCTCATAAAGGGAAAATCATCAATGAACACTGACATTGCAAGGAAAGCACTCAGGGGGTTCAAGGGGAAAGTGCATGAGGATGATGCAATTGAAAGCATGCTGGAAAGCAGTGACATAATTGTGGATTCTATTCTAGGAACCGGTACAAGCGGTGAACTCCGTGAACCATATGCTTCAGTAATAAAAAAAATAAATAAATCCGGCAAGAAAGTGGTGTCGGTGGACATCCCATCCGGCCTTGGTACTGGAACAATGGTGCACCCCGACATAACCGTGACTTTCACTGACCTCAAGGAAGGAATGAACAGTTCAAATTCTGGAATGATAGAGGTAATGGATATAGGAATTCCAGACAACGCAGTTAATTATTCAGGCCCGGGGGATCTTCTGTACCTGAAACCTCCCGGAAAGGATTCCCACAAGGGTGAGAACGGTACAGTGGCAATAGTGGGGGGCTGGTCATTCCACGGCTCGGCTGTTATATCATCAATGGGTTCCCTGGCAGTAGGCACAGACCTGGTGAGAGTATACACCACCAGGCAAAATTACGGCATCATTTCATCATACAACCCGGAAATTATAGTCAGGGAGGTTGTGCCGGACAAACTGCCGCTGGACGAGATCAGGAAACATAAATCAATACTTATTGGTCCGGGCATGGGCATTTCCGGTGAATACGAAAAATCAATCCTTTCACTTATAGCCTCATATGAAGGAGAAATTATTATTGATGCTGATGCCCTTAAAATGCTCTCTTCCCACAAAAATTCCATCATGGGAAAGAAAATTACAGTAACTCCCCATAAGCAGGAATTTCTGAGGTTTTACGATGAAGACCCAACCAGGGAAAATGCGGAGGATCTCTCAAGGCACTACGGCTTCACCACTGTTCTGAAAGGATCAACAGACATAATAACGGACGGGGTAAGCACAATTCTCACCGACGGTGGAAACAGCAGGATGACCATGGGTGGAACAGGAGATCTACTGGCGGGAATAATAAGTGGCCTGATTTCCAGGGGAATGACCAGGCTGAGGGCATGCTCAGCAGGCACTTTCATCAACAAAAAGGCTGCCGAGATTTCGTTCAACAGCAAGTCATATTTTTTTAGCGTAAAGGACATGATAGATGCAATACCCAAGGTCATGAAATTATATTATGAAGGGTAGAACGTGCGCAAATAACAGTAATGTCCGGGAAAAACCTTTTAAACATATTATATCTGCTATTTAAGGGATGACGGAATCGGAAACAGTCGGGGAAAGCAATAAAAATACAGATGATCAGCAGTTTGATCATCTGGAGGAAACTTCGCAGTATTCCATCCTGAAGAAGATGGCAGGAGATCTGGAGAGTCATCCTGCAATAATATACAAGTCAAGATACATATCATTCCATAATCTTCTTTCAAGCATCGATTCACTGGCTTCATATATGGCGGGCATGGATCTGGTGAAAGGGGACAGGATAGCAATATTCCTTGAAAATTCTCCCCAGTTTATCATATCACTTTACGCAGCGATGAAAATCGGAACTATTGCGGCCCCAATGGATCCGGACCTTTCAAATATTGAAATGCGGAATTCCATAAATTCCATAGGAGCCAAATGCATTATAATAAGCGATGTGGGGTTCACCAAGATATCTGGCCTGGCAAAGAACGGAATTAACGTTATAGTTGTGAGATACCAGGATTTCATGTCCTTTGAGAATGCAGTTGCCAGGACTTTTGAGAATCTGGGCGTTATAAGGCACATCCCATGGTCGAAAAACATTGTCAAATTTTCAGACACAATGTTCGAAGGGTCCAGGGAAGAGGCAGATATTGATCTTTACCGGGATACCAGTATGCTGATACAGACTCCTTCCGTTTCGGGTGAACAGAGATTCGTGAAGATCACACCAATGAATTTGCAGGCAGCAACTCAAAGTTTCAACAGCTGGTTCCCGGCATTTGAAAAACCACTTAAAGTTGCTTCTGCAGTTCCATTTTTTTCAGCATATTCCATGGTTCTTTCCATATTCTTCACGTTTTCCAGGGGCTGGACTGCCATTATTGGAGACAAGCTGAACATAATCAGGGAGATTTCAGACTTTATGATTAAAAACGACCCCAACCTGGTAATTGGCAACTCATTTGTTGTGAAACTCGTCTCCGGGATAGAGAAAAAAACCAGGATAAAGAGGAGGAAAGTATCTCCCAGAATCATAATCAGTTCTCTGGGAAACATTCCGGGTGAAATTCTTCAGAAAACAGAGGAAGAACTGGGCTTTCATATTATTGAGGGATACAGCATTCCCGAAGCAACAGGGCTTACACATTTAAATGATTATGACAGGAACAACAGGCGCACAGGTTCAGTGGGGAAAGCACTTTCAATGGTCCGGTCTGAAATTGTGGATGAGATCACAACCCAGCCAAAACAGTTCATGGAG
>JAJZKL010000002.1 GCA_021804185.1 Thermoplasmata archaeon
GAGATCGGAACTGCTCAAGAAAAGGTTCAAGACTTGTGAAGGGCTGTTGAAAACATCATACTGGTATCACAGATTTTCAACGGAGATTTGACAGTCTCCTTCAATTGGAAAATGTTGCCATAGACAAAGGAGGATCCTTCCCTTGGAATCATACTCTTCATAATAAATAATGAAAATAAGATTTGCTATATCACAACTATATCAATGGTAAAGAAGAAGAGGAGAAAGTAGCGGGTTAATGTGTTTTGTTCTAGTTTATTGCACTCAGGAATTTCTTCCTCTCTGCTTCTTCTTTTTCAAATCGGTCAACGGATTCAATACCCTCAGACCATTGGGCCAGTATTTTTATCCCCTTTTCAAGGGGGGTAAAATCATTCTTCCCAAAATCTCTTATTAGTAATGAGATATCTGCAAAATCATGCCTATTATCCCCCGGCCTGAACTCATTGGAAACAGTGGGTCTGATATCTGTCCCCAGTGCCTGGTTTAGCTTGTGCACAACTTCCAGTAATGAGGTGCCGTTTCCAGTTCCAAGGTTATAAACTCCTGATCCATGATTTAGTGCATTTGCATTCAATCTGGCAACATCCTTCACGTAGATGTAATCTCTCAATTGTTTTCCATCCTCGAACAGGAACGGGCTGTTCTTATTCTTAATCCTAGAAAGGAAGATCGCCATTACGCCTGTGTATGGGTTGCTTAGGCTCTGCCTTTCCCCATAAACATTGAAGTATCGAAAGGCAACTGTAGGAATTCCCAGTGAATAGGAATAATCCATGGCCAGTCTTTCCGTGGCGTACTTGGAAAGTGAGTAAGGATTTAGGTTTTGTGGATACTTTGATTCCATAACGCCAGTTGGAACCAAATCTTGTCCACAGACAGGACACTTCACCTCCCACTCCTTCCTTTGAAGTTGTTTAATTGGCCTCACATCAGGAGCCTGCAATCCGTGCTCTTCGCACACATACGACCCCTCGCCATAAAGGCTCTTGGACGAGGCTACCACAATCTTATTTATGCGCTTCCTGAGTTTCACGTCCTTTGTCAGAAGTTCATACATTAGCGCGGTGCCTGAGACATTTGTATCCACATACTTCTTTGCTTCCCAGAAGCTCTGGCCAATTCCTACACTGCCTGCAAGGTGAATCACACTGTCCACGTCCTGCAATGCAGCGAGCCAGGACTTGCGATGCCTTATGTCTCCATGCAAATATTTTGCATCCTTGTTTTTGTATGAAGGTGCCACGCCGCCATGAACCTGATGCTCAAGGTTGTCCATGACTTTGACTTCATATCCGCGTTTCACAAGCTCATCAACGGTATGGCTTCCAATAAAACCCATTCCTCCTGTTACCAGTATTCTATCCATTGAATTCATCCTTCCATTTTTGCCTTCAATATCTTTCCTATGCCTTCTTCAAGTGAAATCTTCGGAAACCACCCGAGCCCTCGTATCTTAGTAATGTCAGCGGCCCTTCTCTTTGGATCATTTTCCGGCAATTCCATGAACTCTATCTCTGAACTGGAGCCAGATATATTTTTCACAATGTGTGCTAAGTCAACGATTGTGGTTTCCTTGTCATTTCCTATGTTGTAAACCTCGCCAATCTTGCCCTTCTCTATGGTCGTCAGTACTCCGTCGACCGTATCCTGAACGTAAGTAAATGATCTTGTCTGGGATCCATCGCCATATACAGTCAGTGGCTCATTATTTATGGCCTGTTGAATAAACCTGTCAACGACCCTTCCATAGAAATCCCCGCCTCTCATTCTTGGACCGTACGTGTTAAAGAACCTAAGTATGATATTCTTCAGGCCATATTGTTTTTCGTAAGCCTTGGTAATGGCATCACCGAATCTCTTTCCCTCATCGTAGGAAGACCTTGATCCTGTGGTACTCACAGATCCCAAGTAGTTTTCAGGGGTCGGGACTTGCACGGCATCGCCATAAACCTCTGAAGATGAAGCATATATGTAAAGGGCATCTGAATTAAGCGCGATCTCAATGAGATTCTTGGACCCGATTGCATTGGATAATGCCACATCCACGGGGTGAGTCTCCCATTCAACTCTGCTCGCTCTGCTGGCAAAATTGATAACCATATCATATCTTTCATTAGTTTGAAATTTAATTACATCTTCTTCAATTATTGAGATCTTATTACCTATGCTGGACAAATTATCTCTTAACCCACTGGCAAAGTTGTCTAGGATATGCACTTCATAATCTTTCTGGACAAATTTTTCAGCTAGATGCGACCCCAGAAAACCGGCTCCACCTGCAAGCAATACTTTCATAGTCTGCCATACCCGTGATATTCAAATCCCAATTTGGTGGCACTTTCCCTGGATATCAACCCTCTTGTATCCAATATTAGCGGCCTCTCTGCCATTCTTGTCTTGAGAGCTTGCAGGTCAATGTTCTTGTATTCGCCGTGATCGGTCAGCAACAACAGGATATCAGATTTGACAGACGCATCATACAGGTCTTTGGTGATTTCATATATAGATTCGGATACATATGGGTCAGTCAACATCACATTGAACCCACGCCTATCGAGTTCTGACTTGATCTCATAAGTGGGTGTGAATCTGGTGTCATCCGTATCCCCCTTGAACGCGACTCCTGCCACTGTTACCTTTTTGCGCCCTGCTGCGAATGCATTTACAAGTTCCACGATATGGGTGGGTATGGATCTGTTCACAGAAGTCGCTGCATTCACCATCTGAAGGTTAAGATCTAATTTTCTGAGATGCGCCTTAAGAATAAATGGGTCCTTATTCAGACAAGAGCCACCTACGCCGGGTCCTGGAATCATCAGACCAGCATTTCTGGGATAACTCTGCTTGGCTGCATGCAGCAATTCAAGCACATCAACTCCAATTTTTTCAGAAATCAGGGCAATTTCATTTGTCAAACCAAGGAAAACAAATCTGGAATAGTTGTCCACCATTTTGACCATTTCCGCAGTTTCCGGGCTGGAAACCTGTACTATGTCCCCGCCCAGAGATCCAATAATCTGTGCCACTATGTCAGAAGTCTCAGAATCAGAGGCGCCAATTATTTTTGGGAGTGAAGTGAAGTCTTTTATAGCCTGCCCTTCAACCATCCTTTCTGGTGAAAATGCAATACCTATCTGATCAGGAACTTTGAACCCAAAATCCTCAATCTTCTTTCTGACAATCTTATTAGTTGTTCCGGGTGGAACAGTTGATTTTAGAATGACTATATCGCCATTTCTGATGTTGCCTCTCAGTAGGTCAAGCGCACCATTTAATTGTGAATAATCGATATAGTCAGTTCCCGGATCATATGGTGTTCCAACAGTAATGATCTTTATCCTGGCATCCTTGAGCTGGTCTGATTCATGGGTGATTTCCAAATTACGAATTATTTCTTTATTGGACAGAAGTTCATCTACACCGGGTTCATTGATCGGTGTCTTACCTATTTTCAACTTTTTGACCTTTTCCAAGTCTGTGTCGAATCCAATAATAGGGAACCGGCGTGCAAGTAGCAAGCTCAATGGCAGGCCAACATAACCTAGCCCAATAACGGCTATCTTGTCATTCCCAGGATCAAAGGTCTTCAAGGCGGCACCACTCCCTTTTCGTTAATCATGAAATTTTCGGCTTTGAGGTATGAATCCATCGTTCCTACATCCCACCAGTAGTTGATATTAGCAACGTAACCGGAAAGTTTCTTTTCATCGGCAAGCCGTGGAAAAAGGGTGTTCTCCAGTTTAAACCGTCTTGGAACGAGGTAAGAACTCCTTTGTTCGATGAGCTTACGATCGAATATGTAAAATCCTGTATTGACTAATGCAGGTATCTCATCGGTTCTTGCGGATTTCTCTTCAAATTTTGTTATTCTCGAGTTCTCTCCCAACTGTATCCTTCCAAATCTCTTTGCCTCCTCCCTGTCTTCAAGTGAGAGGATGGCTATTGTAGCAAGATTCCCTGTTTCCTTGTGTTTCTCATAAAGCTTTGACATATTGACATCAGTGATAATGTCCCCATTCATGACCGCAGCATCTTCGTCCCTGCAAATCTGTTCAAGTGCTAGGGACAAATCACCGCCAGTTTCCCAGCCAAGTCCTCTGACAACCTTGACATTGTCAATTCCTGTATTCTTAAGATATCTTTCAATGGTCTCCAAGTGCTCAAAGGCAACTATATAGTGAGTCTCAATGTCCAAACCTGCCAAATTATTAAGGAGATAGTCGAGAACTGGTTTTCCCTTTACTGGTAGAAGTATCTTTGGCACATAGTAGGAAAGAGGTCTCATCCTTGTGCCGGAACCTGCAGCAAGAATTATGGATATCAACAAACTTGGTATATTGATGGAATTTAAATAATATTCCTAGTTTTATGTGCCTTTTTTTGCATTTGTTCTGTGTGTTCAGTGGCATTACATGGGATGAGCGCCCTGATAGGGTCAATCCAGAAAAGGCGCTTGCGTCGGTGAGATTAACCATAAAAACAATGAAAAATAGTAATGTTAAATCGACAGATTTATGCCTCTTGATAGATGGGTAGCAAATGGAACGCAAGATCGTTGCCATGACTGCCAGCCACATCGAAAGCGGACTTGGAACCTATGCTCATGAGGTCTCAAAAGTACTGAATGGAGATATAATCTCACTGGCCCGCGATAGAAAGATCCTCTCTGCAAATTTCGCTGGAGAGGTGAGGAAGGCAAGGTTCTATCCCCCTATAACCACAGGTTGGTTTATCAATATTAACTTTCCAAGATTTATGTTCCGACTGTATGATCTGAAAAATACTTGGGTGCATTACTGCAATCCCATGCTTCCAGTTAATGACCCCGACAAGAGGATTGTTACATTCCTCGACTTTCTCTTTGATTTTCATGGTGAGAAGAAATATCCGTATGATATGAGGGTGATTGAAAAGTTCAAGTCGTGTCAGAATGTCATCAGCATCAGTCGCCACACTGCGGATCAGGCAGTGAATTATGGCCTAAGGCAAGAGTTTGCAGTCATACATCCCGCAGGAGGGGATTTCAAGATATTACCTTCCGCGGAAAGAGGGCCAGAACTCCTAAATAAGAAAGTGGTACTGTCGGTTGGAAGCACACTGAGGAGGAAAAATCCCGGCATGATACGTAAAGTCATGCAAGGGCTTGACGATAGCTATGTTCTTGTCAGGGTCGGCAAGCCTTTGGGCGTTGATGGGGAGATTGTGTATGATCTTGCTCATGCCGATTTCGGGACTCTAAACTACCTTTACAACATAAGTGATGTCCTATTCTACCCCTCACACGATGAGGGTTTTGGGTACCCTCCTGTGGAAGCCCTGAAGGCTGGCCTACCTTCCGTTGTAAGCGACATCGATGTCTTTCACGAGACAATGCGGGATGCGGCGGTTTATGTTGATAAGGATAATGTTGATAGTTGCCTGGCTGGGATAAAGGAAGCAATTGGAACCCGAGAGGAAATTGAAAAGAGACAGGTACCATTGAGGGAATATTACACCCCGGAAAGGTTCGGAAAGGAAATGCGGGAATTCTACAGGTCCAGGACCGGATTGGATCTTTAACAAAGAAGCTTTGAAGAATGCCTTATGGCTGAGCTCCGCCCATTCATGAAATGTGCCGGAGTTTGAATCAAAATAATAAATTTCAAGTGGAATAAGCTTCAACCCATTCGGGACAAGATACAATACTTCAAACTCAGCTAATCCAGGTAATTATCAACATAACATGTTATCTCATCCTTAAAGCGTCCCCGTCCGTATTTCCTTGAAGTCTCAAGCATTTCCTCCCCCATAGATTTGCTGCAGTTGCCCATGCTATCCTCAAATTTCACATACAGGTCACCCAAATCTGATTAGACTAGATTTGAGGGCAGGCCCTCTCTTGCCTCGCCGTCATATGGGACAAGAGGAATGCAGCCTGCACTCATTACTTCCAGTTTGCTTGCCGAGAACGCCTCTCCCGTGGTGGAGTGCAGATAAATCGTGGACATCCTGAGATATTTTCTTTTGTCCTCCTCTGAGGCATTGGGCACTATTTCTAACCTTAACTCCGCAACTTTTTAGGGAATATATTGGTTCCCAGCTGTTCGTCAAGCTTTGCCGATGATGCAGGTATTTCTGGCACAATGGACCTCTTCCCGTCCGTGATCTCACAGACTCTGGAAAACCTGAGCAGGGCATCCCTCACCGAAACCCTGTCCGTTAAGTCCGCTGCCCTGATGGGCACAAATATGGAATAGTACGGGTACAGCGAGAGGAATGACACAAAAACGTATCCACTTATGGAATCATCATCCCTGAGGTATGACTTGTCGTTCTCAAGCTCACTCTTCATAATATCTAACGCCTGCTCTATCTCCTTCCGATGCTTATACATCATGTATATGGACCGCGGGCCATCCCTGATGTTGGACAGGATGGAGATCTTCCCGAACATCGCTGATGCCTCATCATACTGTCTCTGTTTCCTCTTCCCCTGTGAAATGAGGGATATGAAGTTGTTGGATTCCTTTGCCATGAGTGACTGGTCCTGGAACATGTATATCCGATACCCGTCATGATTGGAGAATCCGCACAGTATCCCCTGGCCACGGTACATGAAACTGGAGATCAGCCTCATGCCGTAATCGATCAGATCGGAATTGCGCCTGAGCGGCATGATAAACTTCATCTCAGACGACATGAGTTCGGCAATATCATAGGAGGCAAATCCCCTGTCCTGTAGGAGAATACCATGGAAACTGATCTCCTCCAGGACATTCCTCAGCGATTTCACGTCCCTCACCGACCCGTCAAGGGACTCGAGGAACACGGGTCTGTACTGATCGAGATCGAAGACCATGGCCATGTTGATCTGCGGC
The DNA here is from genome assembly GCA_021804185.1 of Thermoplasmata archaeon. The sequence goes on from JAJZKL010000002.1 coordinate 6,861, forward strand.
ATGTATTCATGATCGGCATTGTGGCCCTTCTGTGCCATGTTTATGTTCTCAGACCTCGAGAAGATGGATGAGAGATCCAATGCCAGCTTGCTGGAAAAACTCATCATATCTGAGAAGAAATCTTACTGGATCCCCATGTCTGAACCCGTTTCCCTGAGGAGCTCAGTCAGGGAATTTGGTGAAAGATACGTCTGTATCTGTGTGGACAGGTGAAGCTTCTCCCACCTCTCCTTCACGGATTTCAGCGGAACGGAATCAATGAGCCTCACCACGGACAGTGCATACAGGGATTCCCATCTGTCCGGGAAATGTTTCCTCAGTGCCGGGAGAAGATCGCCGGAGAGTGAATGTACGAGGCGTGAATTCCCGTACTCATACACAGTCCTCCGGGCATGATGCGCTTCAATCACGCCCTTCTCCGTGATCCTGCCTTGTATTCTGACACTTTCCTTGGCCCATGGGTATCCCGTCATAATTTAACGTGGAATGGTACAGGTAATAATTTCCGTTCAGCACCTTGACCTTGAACGGTATGTTGCGCTTTGTCTTCTCTTCCCCAAGGATCTTTGCCCCCCACTCTTCAATATTTCGAACGGACTTTTAGAGAGAGATAGATTCATCTATACATGAAAAACGGAATGACAGGTTTCTCAGGAAAATTAACTATCATATTCCTTGAAGTTCTACGCAGTTAAGGTTTTCAATCCTTGGCAACAAACTGGACTAAATGAACAATAGTTTAAAAGCTCCAAATCAATTTATACTGAATGAAAGCCTTAATTACAGGGATATCCGGCCAAGACGGATTTTTTCTCTCAAAACTACTACTCTCAAAGGGGTATGAAGTACATGGAGTTATAAGAAGGAATAGTTCAATGACTATTGGAAACCTTGAATATCTTGAAAAAGATCAGCTTGATCAGATTTATATCCATTATGGAGACCTGACAGATAGCAACTTTTTCACCAATCTTCTGCATGAATTGAAACCAGATGAAATGTACCATCTTGCTGCACAGAGTTTTGTTGGTTACAGTTTTCAGAACCCTGCCTCTACTTACGATGTCAATATTGGTGGAACATTAAATGTGGTGAACGCGGTAAAGGAATCCTCTCCGGACACTAGATTATATTTCGCTGCCACATCTGAACTATATGGTCAGCCTAAACAGACTCCTCAGAATGAGTCAACCCCTTTTGAACCTCGGAGTCCTTATGCAGTTTCAAAGCTTGCTGGGTACTGGACCATAAAGACATACAGAGAAGCTTACAATTTGTACATGAGCAGCGGAATCCTGTTCAACCATGAATCTGAGATGAGGGGTCCAGAGTTTGTAACACGCAAGATTTCTAAGGCTGTTGCACGTATTTCTTCTGGTTCAAGGGAACCAATCGAATTGGGCAACATGGGCGCACGCAAAGATTGGGGTTATGCTGAGGATTACGTTTATGGAATGTGGCTTATGCTAAACCACAAGTATGCAGACGATTTTATCATGGGGACTGGAGAGCTGCATACCGTGAGGGAATTTGCAGAGGAAGCATTTCATGTATCTGGTATAGAAATCCACTGGAAAGGTTCAGGGATCAACGAGGTCGGCCTTTCCCAGGATGATGAAGTTCTTGTGAAAGTGAACAAAAAATTCTTCAGGCCTCTAGAGTCTGACAATTATCTCGCAGATTACTCAAAAGCTAAGCATGAACTTAATTGGGAACCCAAAACCAGATTCAAAGAACTTGTGAGGAAAATGGTCTTGTACGACATTAAGAACCAGAAAAAATAATTCCCGTTACGCAGTCAGGTTCTGTGACTTAATCACCGTGTCCTTATCTTTCAATTACTTTCCTGTAAATTTTATCTACTTTTTCCTTAAGATCATTCATATCCCTCGCCAACTTTGGGATATTCTCTGCATAAATGGCGCTTATCCTCTCAAGCCCCTCAACCTTTTTCATCATGAAGTCCACTCTTTCCCTTAGCTCCCCGTTGGTCAACGGCGTCAATTCTTCCATGCTTATTTCTTTCTCCGAAGAATCTGAATATATGCCAAAATTCCTTGACCCAAGAATCTCAGAAGAGAATATTTCAAAATCCTTTACTGAAATATATCGGGAAAATAAATAATCTGATAGTTTCATGCCCCGGGCCATGGCTTTCTGGCACTCATCTTGGTCCAGATACTTGGAGAGGCCATTGGAGAAAATTATCTTAATTCTTGCAACGCTACATATTGGGTAATCAAAAGTCCTCAATTTTTCTGTAACTCTCGCCTCAAGTTCTGTAGCTATGCTTAGGGGAAGTTTTCTCTTGAGTCCGCCGATGGTTAGCTTTAAATCCTGAAGTTTTCTGTACCTGCTTGCCGCAGATATTTCGTCCCTCAGAACATTGTGATCCATCATTATTGGCATATCACGAACTGCGAGAATAGTTTTTTTCTTTACTTTTGGTACATAAAAGAGTGATGCAACTTTTCAGATAGCGAAGAATATTTTGTACAAAAGAGAGTGCAATTTTTGATTCACCTCAACTTTGTAAATGGCAAGTGAATTCTGTCCAATTATGGCAATCGAAAAATAGCCAGTCTATCATGCTGAACCTAGGTGTAGTGGATTGCTTGAACAGGAGGGTTGGTATATGATAAGGAGCTTGAAGGATCAGTGACTTTCGATCAGCGAGATATCCAGAAGACTGGGAATAAGCAGGACAACGGTCCGGAGGTATCTCAAATCAGGAAGGGCCCCGCAATACCACAGGGATCCCGCAGACTCCATGACTGAGCCCTTTCTGCCTCAGTTGAGAGGATATGATCGACAGGCACAATCTCTCCGTCGTCAGGATATATGAGGAGCTGAGGAAGAAAGAGCATTTTGAGGGCCTCCTCAAGGCCTTGAGAGATCAGAACACCGGGAACTTCCAGACAAGGGCAGAGAAACGTGATCTCTCTGAATACGAGGAGGTCATGTGATGGACGCATATGAACGGGTTCATGAGAGCCTCATCGCCCTAAGGCTAGACACAATTGAGCACACCATTGACAATTATCTGGAGAATGCAAGGGATAAGGGCGTAGTTGAGATCCCGGATCACCTCCTTTCCGAGGAGGTGAAGAGCAAGCGCCCCCATAGATACGAAAGGAAGCTGAAGTATGCAGGTTTTCCCTTCAGAAAAACCATGGGGGAGTTCGATTTCTCCTTTCAGAAATCCATTGACAGGTTAGTGATTGACGATCTCATGACCCTGAGGTTTGTGCACAACAGGGAGAACGTTGTGTTCCACCATGTATCAGATATTGCGAATTACTAGAATATCTCTTTTCTATACCTGTTGTAAATTTCTTAATATCTCCATTTAAGAGAAAACCATTCCTCTACGGAATACCTTAAACCATGCTCGGCAACAAGTATGCAATATCTTCGATCATGGTCGTAAGCAAGTTCTCAGATAGACATTTGAAAATGCATGTGCTTGAATCCGACTGTGATCCATTCAAGACCTCTAGTGGCGAATGTGTTGAACAGATATTCGAGAAACGGGGAGAAATCCATCCGCGCATAGTCCCCAAAGTCTTGCTATTCCCTGGAAGGAACGAACCCTTAGCAGAGGATATCCCTCCCTTAACAATACGTTTATCACGTAACAGGTCAGTTTGATGTGCACTAACCCGGATGCGTCTCTTTCCTGATCATGGCAGGGATATCTTTGATGAAGCTCTTGTTTCTCAGCTTCGTTGTATATCTGATGGATTCCATAATCTCATACGCCTCTGCCCCCCGATCCGATCTCGATCCGCCGGAAGCTTTCCTGTATATGACAGAAGGCCTTAGAGCTCTCTCCGCCCTGTTGTTGGTCGATTCCACTTCGGGATCCACGACGAACCTGAACAGCCAGTCCCTTCTCCGCCTGAGAAGATTATCCACGAACTTCCCTGATCTCCTGTGTGCGTAATCCCTGTCCAGGAGGAATACAAGTTTGTCGTGCAACTGATCCACGTCCTCATGGGTACCATGGCCGTGGAAGGACTTTGCTTCCTCGTGTATCCTCTGCAGTGATTCCTTGATAATCTTTCCCTCGTCACCGTAGAAGGATTCCAGTTCCTTTGCATCGCATATGATGTGCGACCAGCAGTACTGCTGGGGATTCTTCGTCTTCCCCGCGAGGGTTTCGAATGCACTGTGCCTGTCATGGACATCGGTGCCACTGTGTTTTCCCAGCAGATCGAGGGCAACCTCATGGTTATTGCTCCCTGATACGTGGAATATGGCCTCCCCTTTTGTGACAAAGACCCAGAGTGCATGGTTCTCCCCGCCATTCCTCCAGGTTGTTGTGTCCGTGTACCTGGAGGGGGCTTTCCTCATGGATTCCACAAGGCTGTCGTATTCCGGACCCAGGGCATGCGACAGCCGGTACAGGATATCCTGTATCTCGCCTTCAGAGATGCGGATGCCGAATATCTCCCTCATGGCGGAGGAGACAGATTCAACGCTCATCCTCGCCGCCTGCTTCAGGTATGCTGCAATGAGCATGGTGCGCAACGATAATCTTGCTGAGGGGAGGGCATCGGGGATCTCAGGTTCCACAACCTTTCCGCAGGATCTGCAGTACATCCTCTCGATCCTGTACTGTACAACGCGCGGATATATCTCAGGAATGTCCTCGATTATCCTTGTACGGATGCCTTTCTTCACCAGGGAAGAAGAGCATTCAGGGCAGGTGAACTGAACCGCATGGACCCTGATGCGCTCCGTGATCCCCGGAATCTTCCTGTAATGTCCCCTGTGGCCGGGCTGTCCTCCCGGTTTTCTTTTCGCCTGAGTGGTATCCGGTGCGGAAGATTCCTCCCTGATCGCGTAAGGATGGTTGTTCTTCACGCCCACGGTGGAAGGATGCCTCTTCCTGTACTCCTCCAGTTCCTCCCTGAGTTTTCTGTTCTCCTCCTGCAGACGATCGACAATCTTCTTGAGGTTCTCGTATGCCCTCTGGAATTTCTCGATCATCTCCTGGTCGCGCGGTGTTTCTGCAAGAAGCTGGATCATATTGCTAATATAATGTACCGGGGATATATGGATCTTTTGCGTACCAGAACTGGTAAAATAGGATCAGCGTGCACAGAAGACTGACCTGATACTTTATCACGGTCCTGTTTATGCCATAGAAGCTTTATTTTATGTCTGTCCCCTCTACTTCAAGCGTTCTCTAATATTTTTTGTTCTCCATGTTCTCGGCTGTTATTTAGGCTATCACGTCCATGAGCCCATATTCACGAATACGAAAATTGCCATCAACTCGAATTACTGTGTTCTTTGGATATTTTGTTCACTATTTCAATAACGTAATCTGTTTCCTCTTCTGTCATATAAGGATGCATCGGGATGCTCAGGATGTTTCTAGTGATTTTTGTGGTAATAGGAAACTGGCGCTCACTTAATCCAAGTGGAGAATAGGCTCCTTGGTTATACGGCGGAACAGGATAGTGGACAATGTTCTGAACACCATTTCTTTCGAGATCGCGTGAAAGTTCGTCTCTAAAATCGCACATTATGGGGAAAATGTGCCAGTTTGGGGTTGCGTAATCTTTGACCTTAGGAAGATCAAGGTTTTCTCCGTCAAGTTCGCTGAGGTATTTCTGCGCAATGGATCTGCGCTTTGCATTCCACTCATCCAATACTTTTAATTTAAATCTCAGAAATGTAGCCTGCAGCTCATCAAGCCTTGAATTATACCCAATGATCTCGCTGATATATTTTTCTCTTGTGCCGTAATTCCTTAGCATTCTTATCTGCTCTGCAACTTCAGTGTCACGTGTAACTACTGCTCCTCCATCTCCAAATGCACCCAGGTTCTTGGTAGGGAAGAAGCTGAATGCCTCTATTTCAGCGATAGAGCCTGTTTTTCTCCCTTTGTACATTGCCCCATGGGCTTGGGCAGAGTCTACCACCACCCTGAGGCCGTGCTTCAGGGCCAGTTCGTTAATCACATCCATATCGGGCATCTGGTAATAGAGATGCACTGGCATGATCACTTTTGTTCTGTCTGAGACGTTTTCCTGTATCTTGTAAGGATCTATCTGGAAACCTTCCTCTTCAGGCTCAACTGGAACAGGTTTTAAGCCCAACCGCGATGCAGCTATCCAGGTGGCTATATATGTATTTGCAGGGACTATGACTTCATCACCCCTTTTTAGATCGAGTGAATTCAGGGAAAGGATAAGGGCGTCAAGACCGGATGCCACACCGACGCAATGTGTAGTTCCGCAATATGCAGCAAACTCCCTCTCAAATTCGCGGACTTCATAACCAAGAATAAAATTTCCTCTTTTCATAGATTCGTTAAACAAGTCCAAGAATTCTTCCCTGAATTCCTCATAAAGACGGTCAAGTCGCTGGAATGCAACTTTCATGATAGCCATGATCTCATCTTCTTGTACTCCTCAAAGTCCGTTATATACTCTAATTGATCATAAAGTCCATCCGCAAGGATAAGGTAGAGTGAGTTGTCAAGCTTTGCCTCGATTGTGCACCAGGTCACCGGTCCAATGAGCAATCCATTAGAATACTCATCCATTTCTAATGCTACGGATTTCTCTCCGTCATCCAGTGTCACCACAAGTTTCCCATGTAGTACAAATAAAATCTGCGACTGCACTCTGTGGGCGTGGTCACCCCTCTTATGCTCGGTTTTCAAACTATTTACATAATATACTCTCTCCGTTTTGAAATTTTTGGGAATACTATCAGTTAGGACTGCCAAGTCCCCCCTTTGGTCTCTATGCCTTTCCACAGGAATAAATAAGCATCCTTGTGGTAAAATTCTTTCCATTTGATTCTAGGAATATTCCGTGAAATATTATACTTATGGGAATTGCCTAAATGGAAGGGTTTGCAGAGCCAATGGTAACTTTAGCCACTGTCTTTATAAAGGAATAATGGGAACCTGCTTACATAATGACATGGCACCGCAGTATGC
>JAJZKL010000003.1 GCA_021804185.1 Thermoplasmata archaeon
AATGAGCTCTGGATGGAATTAGAGTAGAATATTTCTATGATATCTTAGATCAAATGGGAAATGAAAAAATTGAAAAGTAAGTATCATGGTAATTTATATTTTCCATATTCAGGCAGGTTTACATTTTTAAAATCCTTTTTTCATGTACAAATAAATGATTTTTGCATAGATTATCTAGAACGAAATGTAAAATGCTCCGGTCGGGATTTGGACCCGAGTCGGGGGATTGAGAGTCCCTAATGCTTGACCGTGCTACACCACCGGAGCGCCAAGCCCTATTGTATCAGATCATTTATTTCTTTTTGTCGGGAATCGAAAATCCAATAAAATTAAAAATATTTGATAAAAAACTTTCTTCGATGTCTTTCAGTTTAATCGACATCAACTTCAAGAAAACCTTCGTTGTCTCTGACGTTGAACAACCTGAGTGATAGCTTGTCCTTAGGTGCGTTTGGAGCCACAAATGGAGGTTCCAGCATCTTACCTGAGCTGAGATCGAATTTTGCATCGTGACAGTAGCACTTCACTGTCATGTTATCAGAATCGTACTGGCCGAGAATGCACTTCGCATGTGAACAGACTGCATCCATGGCATGATATCCATTCTTACCCCTTGCAACAAATATTGTCTCATCCCCAACTTTAACTGCAAAATGTCCACCAGCTTTATCCAGGGCTTTTACTGAAACAATTTTTTTCCAAGCCATTTGACCGGATTAAGTTTCTGGATATAATCTTTAGACTATACTAAACACTGTAAACCAAAATTTACTGTCTCTGTTTGGGTTCAGGAGGATTTTTAAGTTTAGACAGGCCAGAAAATCTTGGCAAGTTCTACGATTACTGCCATTATTATCCCTATGTAAATTATAAGTTTAGGATCAAGGGCAGGCCCATTAATCTCCTCCTCATCAAAATACCTGATCAGTCCTGCTCCTGACTGAAACCCCTGATTCTTCTTATCCGCCACGATCAGTCATGACTTTCTTTCATTTAATACTTATCGGAAATATTCGGCCCAGGCATGTCAGAAAGATTTCCCTATTATTCTGGCCCCTTCTGCAATCTTAAGGGGGACAATTTCATCGCATAACCCAGAAAGCCTTTCCCTGAGTGACAGGTACTCTGACCTGTGTACCGGCACGAAGACGTTTGTTCCTCCAGTGACTATATATGAGGCCCAACTTTCCCGACGGTATTGATTCACCGAGTTTATGACTTCGGCCATTCCCTTGTTTATTATCTTAACACCCACACTCTCTATCAGTCTGTGGTATTCGTCAGTGTCATGCATGGCAAGTTCAAAAATCTCCTGAATTTTGGAGTTTTTCGCAAGTTTTTCCATTTCCACCGCTTTATCTGCAGTTCTTTTGACCCTTGCTTCATATTCGGAACTCTTCACAATGTTTGTATGGATTGCGTCAGAGGGCTTCCTTGTCTCCTTGAACCTGCAACCCAGAACAACAAAATCGCTGAATGCTTCCGGTGACAGTATCTGCCTTGTGAAGCACCTGCTTCCAGTTCGTTCTGTGATTGTCAATCCCCCGTAAAGGCTTCGTCCGACACTTTCTGAGACTACCCTGAGACGGTTCTCGAATTTCTCCATGTCAATGTCTTTACCGCCGGGATTCATTTCAATCAGGGCCCTTCCAAGAGCTGCAGCACCTGAATCGGAACTTCCGCTCAGTATCCCAATATTTTCAGAGTCAAAGCAGAGAGAATTTTCAGCCGGATTCAGATTGAATCTTCCCAGAATATTCAGAGACATCTCCTTCATGACCGCAAATGGAGACCTGTACTCTTCTGAATATTCCATTTTCTGCCTGTTGAAGTAACCTACAGGCTCCCCCTTAACGATGTATATCATCGTCCTAGTCTCTATTTTGCTTTCAAGTCCCGTATATGCCAGGCCAGCAGATGTGTGAAGGGGTATTCTGTTTCTGCTGTCGGATAAACCACCCAGTAGAATCGTTCCAAATGTAGGATAAGCTACCGACTCAACAAACTCCAATGCCTCGGATTGCAACAGCCAAGTATTGGAGAAATGAATAAATGTTTTTGCAGGTTCTGATTAAAATCCAAATATGGAATCCTGAAACAGAATTCATTGGGATCAAACTACTGGTAAAAATGGCCCAAATAAAGCACCAGAAAATATTTAATAAAGCTATTCAGGTAAGTATTTAGAAAACTTCCATATCACTCCTTCCATGGAGATTGAAGACTCCCCATTGTTAAAGGAGATAGGCTTCCATTCCACAGATGAACTTTTTCAGGATGTGCCGCAAAAAATAAGAAAAAAAGAACTTAAGATTCCAAGAGGGATTTCAGAGTTTGAACTCACACATCTGTCTCAGGAGATTGCCTCCATGAACAGATCCTTCAGGCACAATTTTCTCGGGAATGGCATTTATGATCGGATAATACCATCGTCTGTTGATTCAATTATAGGAAGATCGGAATTCCTCACCTCATATACCCCATATCAGGCAGAGATGTCCCAGGGGATGCTCCAGTCCCTTTTCGAATTCCAGAGCATTATATCAGACCTCACAGGAATGGATATTACGAATTCATCCATGTATGATGGATTCACCGCCCTTGGAGAAGCAGCAAGGATGGCATACAGAATCAATGAGGGATCAGAGATACTCGTTCCGGAAACAATGTACAGATCCAAATTGAATGTTTTGCATAGCTACATGACAGGCCTTAATGTCCGCCTGGTGCCATACGGAATATCCCCTGCAGACGGAACCATTGACCTTGAATCACTGGAAGGCAAGATAAATGACAACACCTCTGCAATTATCGCAGAACAGCCGAGTTCCCTTGGAAACATTGACAGAAACGTTGCAAAGATTTCTGAGATAAAGAAAAAAGCATTGCTTATAACCTATTACGATCCAATTGCCCTGGGAGTTTTGAAGCCCCCTGGTGAAACTGGCTCAGACATAAATGTGATGGAGGGCCAACAGTTGGGTCTTCACAGAAATCTAGGAGGTCCACTCCTTGGCATACTCTCTTTCAGAAATGAATTTGCCAGAAAATCTCCTGGCCGTATAATTGGGGAATCCAATGACACTCAAGGCAAAAGGGCTTTTGTTATGACTCTTCAGACCCGGGAGCAGCACATTAGAAGGGCAAAGGCAATGAGCAATATCTGTACAAACCAGGCACTGTTCGCAGTGGCTGCAACATCATATCTTGGCATTATCGGCCCCTCAGGCCTGAAAAAAATTGCCCTTAAGACAATGGAAAACAGCCAGAAACTCATTAATTCTGTCTCCAGATCAAAAATGCTGAAAAGGGAGCTTAATGGTGTCCCGTTTTCTGATGTTATCCTTAAGTACAGCGGAAAAGGAGACCTTCAGCATAAACTTGCTGAGTCAGGTATTGCGGGAGGAATCGAACTGGAAAAACTTATTGAAAATCCACACATGCAGCTTAAAGGAAGCGTCTTTCTAAGTGTTACAGAAAAGACTGGGCCGGAGTCCTTGGAGGCACTTTCAAAGGCTATAGAGGTGATTCAGTGACATACCATCAGGCAACATATGATGAACCGTTGCTCTCGGAAATACACTCTGACAACAGGTATAAGGTTCCTGAAGCAGATGAAAACATCATAAATCTCATACCTGAGGAATTGAGAACAGATAATGTGAATCTGCCAGTGATTGCGGAATACGATGTTGTCAGGCACTTCACCAGGCTTTCGCAGATGAATTACGGTGTCGACCTGGGCATATATCCCCTCGGTTCATGTACGATGAAATTCAATCCAAAATTTGCTGACAGGATAGCATCCATGGAGAATTTTTCAGAGACACACCCTCTGGTAGGTGATGATAGTATTCAGGGCTCCCTCAGGGTGATGTACGAATTGCAGGTCTATCTGTCAGAGCTCTCTGATATGGATGCTGTGACACTTCAGCCGCTGGCCGGTGCCCATGGAGAATACACTGGCATTCTCATAATAAGGAAATACCATGAAAGCAAGGGGGAACTGGAAAAGAGAAGGGAAATCATCATCCCTGATTCGGCCCATGGAACAAACCCGGCTTCGGCTGCAATGGCCGGATTCGATGTTGTGGAAATACCCTCCTCCCCTGACGGAACTGTTGATCTGGATGCACTTAAGGCCGCATTATCTGATCGGACCGCAGCATTCATGATAACCAATCCGAATACACTGGGCCTTTTTGAGAAGAGGATCACAGAGATTGCAGAGATTGTTCATAAGTCTGGGGCGCTTCTTTACTATGATGGAGCAAATTTCAACGCCATTATGGGGATCACCTCCCCCGGATTGATGGGCTTTGATGTAGTGCACTTCAACCTGCACAAGACATTTGCAACACCCCATGGGGGTGGAGGCCCTGGATCTGGGCCGGTTGGCGTTAAAAAATTCCTGAAGGAATTCCTGCCAATCCCTGTTGTGGAGAAGTCACCCGATGGGAAATACTTCCTGAATTTTGACCTGAGAAACACTATAGGTAAGGTATCCCCATATTATGGTGCATTCAGCACAATTCTCCGAGCATGGGCTTACATTACATACCACGGATCAGATGGGCTTACTGAGAACACAGTTCGTGCTGTCCTGAATACAAATTATCTTGTCAGCAGGCTTGGAAATGATTTCAAAATTCCGTTCGGGAAACTGAAGAAGCATGAACTTGTCCTTACGACTGAGAACACGGGAAAGAGGGCACTGGATCTGGCAAAGTACCTCATAGATCTTGGAATACACGCACCCACAGTATACTTCCCCCTTAATGTCCATGAGGACATGATGATTGAACCAACAGAAACTGTCTCTAAAAGGGATCTGGACCAGTTTGCTGATGCTCTGATCAGTGCTTCCAGGCAGGACGAGGAATCTCTGAAGCACCTTCCAGTGAACCTTAGCGTTGGAAGGATAGATGAGGTGAAGGCTGCCAGGCAGTTAAAGCTGCACTGGTAACCTAAAGCAGATCCTTTTTCCAGACAGTTACTTTTTCCAGCTCTTCCCTGTCCACATCCACACCTGTTCCAGGATTGTCATTGGGCTTTATCTTTCCCCCTTCCATTTTGAATGGGTTCCTGACAATATCTCTGTTGAAATAGCGTGAATTGGGAGAAGTATCGCCGGGGTAATCAATAAGGTCATTGGAAGCCATTGCAACATTGAACGCCCTTCCAATACCTGTCTCCAGCATGCCCCCTACCCAAACATGGCAACCCTTTTCCCTTGCCTTTTTTGCAATTCTCACAGATTCTGTAAGGCCGCCGACTCTGCCGGGTTTTATGTTAATGACCTTGCATGCGCCAATATCTATGGCCTTTCTTGCATCCTCCTCTGAAAGTATAGATTCGTCCAGGCATACTGGTGTTCGGATATTTTTAGCCAGATAGGCATGATCCACGATATCCGTATGTTCAAGCGGCTGCTCCATGTACACAAGGCCAAATTCATCAAGTGACTTCAGTGTTTCCAGGTCACTTATTCGGTAATCCGTGTTAGCGTCGACACTCATGGGAAAATCCCCAATGGCAGATCTTACCCTGGAGACAAGTTCCCTCTCCCGCCCTTTTTTTATCTTTATCTTGACTCTCATATATCCGGAGTTTTTTGCATCAGCCGCACGCTTTGCAACGTTTTCCACAGAATCCATTCCTATAGAAACCCCAACCATTGCATAACCCCTTGATTTTCCCAGCGCTCTGTGCAGTGGAATGTTTCCAGCCCTTGAATGGTAATCCCAGAGAAGCATCTCCATTGCAGCCTTGGCCATGTTGTGCCCCTTCACATCAACCACTGATTCAATGAATTCTGAAGGTTCTGGAAGGCCCTTTACTCTTGATGCAAGGTAATCAGATATTATGTGGGACGCAGTTGTATTGTCCTCATAACTGTAATGTGGATCCCTGTCCGTAACGCATTCGGAATAAGCCGATATTCCATCATGTTCAAGGTTGAATATCAGGGCATTTCTGTGGGTCTCTCTTCCGAAGCTCGTCTCGAAAGGAGTGACCATTGGCATGGTGACCAGTCTCATCTGTAGTTTCATATGAAACAATATATGAATTAGGTTAAATGTGTTTTCATACTTTCAAAGAGATATTTATTCCTGACAACCATTACTGACTATGGAGATAGTCCCTGTTGAAGACCCTGATGAAATTGGAGAAATTGTACCTGTTATCAGATCTGCCTGGGGAATGACTGAAATGGCTCAGATTGTTAAGGATACTGTAGCGGCAATGAGATTTCATGGTGGTCTTGTTCTCCTTGCAAAGGATAAGGGACAATCAATAGGGATGTCTTTCAGTTTTCCTGCCAGATTCGGAAACCACAGCTATCTTTACTCCCATATGACCGGTGTTATTCAGGACAGAAAATACGCTGGCATAGGGCAGCAGCTGAAACTTAGACAGAAGGAGTGGGCTATAAAGCAGGGATATGACCTTATATGCTGGACATTCGATCCCCTGATGGCACTTAATGCCAACCTGAATATTGGAAAACTTGGAGGAATAGCCAGATCCTACATACCAAATTTCTATGGCAACATGGATGACAGCCTGAACAGAGGCAACCCCACAGACAGGGTTGTGTGCGAATGGTGGATAAAGGAGAAACAATCCCCGGGCACTGTTCCGGAAGATATTATTTCTCCAGGGGATGAGGAAAGGATGATCTCGTTAATCGATTCAAAAGCTCCTTTTCTCCTCAGAATCCCGGATGATTTTCTAAAAATAAAGAGAGAGGCTCCTGAGAAAGCCCTTAATTTGAGAATAAATTACAGAGAAACATTCAGAAAAATATTCAGGTCAGGGTATGTCCTTACAGGATTCCAGAGGCAGGACTGCGCCTATACTGTAAGGCACAACACAGAGATGGCGCCTCCCCCTCACGAAGGCATATTCCCTGTCAGATGATCTTGTACCTCTTCAAGGATACCTCAAATATCTCCCCATCCGAACCCAGCGTGTTCAGAAGTTCATCCAGATCTCCCTGCTGAAGTCCGATGTTCGAAGCCGCTGCAACAAGATCATCATATCTGCATCCCATCCCGTCCGTGTCGTTATTGCGGATATAGTCCAGCACAAAATTCCTGTTTTCGCTATCCTTGCTCCCCGTTTCTGGGATGCTATCCGCGGATACAGCTTCCTGAAGCTGTGACAGATCAAAATCTGGATAGTGCTGGACTGATCTCAAAGCGGATTCTGCCTCCTCTCTGGTATAGCCTTTACTGATCAGGTCCTCTGCAGAAGGGTTCTTTCTCGCCTGTGTAACCGCCAGCATCTTCCTTCTGGCAAGATAACGCACTCTTGCCAGCCAGAATTTTCTTGTCTCTGAATCTGTGAGGCTCACTGTTTCCGGATTAACATTGACATAAAGGCGATCGTTGTTTGAATAAGTGTTGACCCTCCCCATGACAAAGACCTCTGAACCTGGTTCTATTGAGTCCAGTGAATTCTTCACGTCCATCCCATATTCATTGGAAAATGCAGTGACATAAAAATTGGAGGAACCGTCATTTATTGTTGCCCTTGTCATATTTTCCTCCTGGTTTTTCTGGGACATCACACCGCAGAAAACTATCCTTCGTGCCCTGGTTCCAAGCGGAGTTATGACATATGACCTTTTCTTTCCATTTTCCTCTGTTTCATCCTGAATTTTTGTCTCTCTGAGCTCTCGTGCGCTGATCCAGTAACTGAATTCCCTTTTCCTTGCCATCACTGGAAATCAGCCTCCTGTTCCAGGGTCATTGCAGATATATCCTGATCTGAAATCTGTGAGATGCTGAATCCCCTCAGGGATAAGCCAACATTTTGCTCCCTTACATCCCCCGAGATTTTGAATGCGTGCCCAAGCATCTTCTCGTGTATGCGATCCCTTATCATGTTTTTGTTTATAGCTCTGTTCTGCGGAGTGAATTCCTCCTCCTTTATGCCAAGTATCTCAAGCATCGCCCTTGATCCTGCACTTGCCTGAATTGTGCCTGTCCCATCATCCATAGTGAAATAGGCAAAAATATCGTACTTTATTGGGGCATCAGGGTGATCATTGCACCTAATCTCGTCAACCTTTTTGTTGCACTCAGAACACCTGTAAATAAGGCCACTCTTTTCCCCCATTGAAATGCACACAGCTCTTATGCTGATGCCGCCAACGGGAGATGAAATTGTTCCGATGTCATGGTACCTTTCCCCTATTTTTAACCCAAGCTTTACCTTTGACACCTGAGAATTCTCATTCACGGATATTCTCAGAGAGCCATTATATTCCGATAGTCTGGCACCCTGTATCTCGATCTCAGATCCTTCTTCAAGTGGCTTGCCGAATGAGGAGAGCCTTATTCTGCCGGTCTCATCCTCTATGCTTGTGGAATATATGGTGGTCTTCTTTCCATCTTTCTCGAATTCCCTTTCGTATACCTTCCCGATTTTCCCCCTTACCGAAACGTATGGGGTGCTTCTGGATAACTGCCCGATCTTAAGCGATGCGGAACTCCTGTGGACTTCCATGTCTTCTCCCGGAAGGAGCTTTACTGCCGAAGAGGAATCAAGGTACAGCCTGATGCTCCCTTTGAAGTCTCTGGTTGAACAGTTTCTTATGGCAACCACATCCCCCTGCTTCAGGGAAGAGGAAAGGCTCCAGGCGGTAAAAGGTATAGTGCCAGTGCTGTCACCGATTATTCCGTAATGATAGACGGATTCCCCTCTTTCATTGGATACTTTTCGAAGGTTTATATTTACTATCTTCCCTTTTATGTTTATGTTCTGCATCGGTTCTTTCAGGTCTCCTATCTCGTATGTCTTCTCGCTCCCCATCATCCGTATAAACCCCCTATCTTTGAATCATCCGCACTACCTATCATCTCCTTAAGGACCTGTTCAGCCTGATCCTTAGGAAGCCCTATCCTGTCTGTCAGAAACGCAAGGATATCCTCTCTCGTCTTTCCCTGCCTTATCATGTCCTGTACCATCATTATCATCCTCTGAGTTATTCCCTCCCGGAACTGATCCTCCAATTTTAGGGCCCTCACCATTAGATATATGGAGGAGAGAAGTGTATTCATCCCATCGTTGAATTCTTCCTTGCTCAGATTCACCAGTTCCAGATCAACCCTGGCAACAACCTCTTCATTCATACCCTCAAGCATGAATTTTACAAGGTCCAGCTGCCTGTTAAGCAGGAGAAGTGTCCTGTAAATTGACAGTCTTGGCTGATTCTCAAGAACTGCTGTTTCGATGCCGCTCCTCAGATGCATTCTCATTATTGCCTCTCCAAATGTAAGGAAGATTGAGAAAGGAACCTGATCATTCTGCAGTATCACAACATTATCTGTTTCAGTGATCTTCCATGGGAGATCAACGAGGTTGCTGGCATCTTCGTTGCCCTTAGCAACCCAGCTTAGGATCTCCTTTCTGCTGGCTGCCATTATTAATTATGTTTAGAAACGTAATAAATTCTTTGCAGCTTAAACTTGTCACAAACAGCCATGATCATGTGTTAAATATAGTCTGTAATTCACATGGGAAATGAAGAAGGATAACCTGGAGGTCAGTTCTATACTTGTTTCCAGGCTATTTTATTCTGTTATGTGGTTCAATATCTCGCCAGCGCTTATTGCCATCTCGAAAACCTTCGATGTTAATTTTTCACTTATGGGAATTGCTCTGGCCCTCTTTCTGGTAGGTGCAGGCATTTTTCAGATTCCTGCAGGCATAATATCGGCCAGGATAGGAGCCAGGAACACAGCAATGATCGGCCTGTATGTGATGGTGGGAGGATCTCTTCTTTCCTGGGTTTCCCCTGACTTTGCCGTATTTCTTTCCTCCCGATTTATAACTGGAATTGGTGCAGCATTCTTCTTCAGCACTGCAATCGCAATCCTTGGAGGCATATCACCAGGAAAAACTGCTTCCCTGATTGGATACTACAATGCTTCCTACAACTTAGGCGCGACTGCTGGAATAATCGCTTTTTCCCCTGTTGTGGTTTACTTAGGATGGAGGAATGATTTCCTGATTTCTGCACTGCTGCTCCTTGCAGCAACACTGTTCATGCAGTACGAGGTCAAACCCAGAGGGATAAAATTCCATATGGATGGGGCAGCAATAAGGGAAAGGCTGCTTTCCCCATACATCTGGATTATCGGGATAGGCTTCCTAGGACTCTGGGCAATGAATTACAGTGTTCCCGAGTATTTCAAAAGTTTTGCAGAAACTGTGGGTATAGGAACAGGAACTGCATCAGTGCTTGGAGGCATCATCCCGCTTTCTGGAATTGCAGGTGGCCTCCTGGTGCCATTCTTCAGGAGGGGGAGAGTGATAATAAAGGCAGGAATATTCTCCGCAATTGCTGGCATTGTGATAATAATGCTTCCATTTTCCCCACACCTGTCCTACTGGTTTATACTTATCTTTGTGGGGCTCGCCGCCACTCTTGTGATATCACTTGAATATGCTGTTGTGGCAAGCTTTGAAAAGGAAAAGGAATATCTTGCACTCTCAGTTGGGGTTATAAATTCAATACAGATTGGATTAGGATCTCTGATAGCTGCAATAGCTGGCCTTCTTGATGGATTCGCCTTCATGTGGACATGGATATTCCTTGGAATATTTGCCATAGCCACAATTCCAGTGCTCTCAGCAAAGGGGATTGCACACACCAGGCAGACATCCCCACGCTAGAGTTTTAAAGCCCACCGAATATTTTTTTCTGCATGGACTTTGGCATGATCTTTGCCAGGCTTATGTATCTTCCAACTGACCTGGACCCATTGCTGTGAATTTTTCTGTGAAGATTGTGATGTCTAAGAAGCCAGGGTCTGATTTCCGAATCCCAAATTTTCTGGTAATAGGATGGATTATCTGCTGCAACAGCCTCACCTGCTGATTTCCCTGACCAGAATGCACCCTGAAGGCCGCCAGCAGTAGTATTCAGGACAGCATTTACCATGTCCCCCGTGTACATTACATTTCCTTCTGTTACCTTCTCAGAAGGGCTGGCAAGCGGTATCTGGTGTGCCATTGTATGGGCCACATCCCCGGCCAGTTCAGGAAATTTTTCAGTGAACTTCTTTAGAACCTCTCTGGGTGTTTCCCCGGATACTGGATAATAACATACGCCTATCTTTCTCGTCGCTTCTGTGTCAGCAAAATCCCAGAAATAACCTCCAGGAGCCATATCACTGAACCAGAGTATCATCTGGAAATCATCCCTTGCTGGAAGTTTTCGTGTTTCCTCATAAGCAACAAGCACGCTTTTCCTGTCAAGTTTCTGCCCAAAAGATGATTGCGGCCCAGCTGCCATTATTATATACTTTCCTGTATAATCACCACTGTCTGTGGACACTGTATTTCCGCTTATTCCAGATACACGCGTATTCATTTTTATGTTCAGTTTTCCCGCGAAACTGCTGGATAGAAATTTTTCGTATCTGGTGAAATCATAGACGAGGCCAACATTTCTGTCAAATCTCATATCTATGTGCTTTCCTTTATCCGTGCGGAAACTCATTGCCTTGATTCCGGAAGCAACTATTGATGGATCAGTTGGCATCCCTATCCTGTTTACCCATTCCAGGGACACTGCACCTGTAGACCTGACAGGAAGACCTATCTCCTGTTTCTTGTCAAGTATGATGTATTTTTTTCCTGCCTTTTCAAGTGCAGCACCTGCTGAAAGACCGGAGGTTCCTGCACCAACTATCACTGCATCATAGTCAAAACTCATCTGGATATCTTGATGGAAATATGGGAGGATGCTTTAAATTTGTCTCTTCCCGGTCTTTTGCACTGATTAACGTTTTAGAAGCATTGGCTTTGATTTTCTGAATTTTTCAAGTTTCGGCGATATAACAAATGTGCAGTACGGTGCATATTCATTTTCCCTGTAATAATTCTTGTGGTAGGATTCAGAGGAATAGAAGTTTTTGAAAGGTTCAAGAGCAGTTACTATGGGCTTCCGGAACTTTTTGCTCTCAGTCAGTTCCCTAATCATGGACTGGGCAACTTCCCTCTGATTGTTATCCACATAAAATATAACGGATCTGTATTGCTCGCCAACGTCATGGCCTTGCCTGTTCAATGTAGTGGGATCATGTGTGTCAAAGAAAATTTCTAGAACCTCCCTCAAGGTTATGATATCAGGATCGAATCTTATCCTTACTACCTCCGCATGTCCCGTCCTGCCTGAACAGACTTCCTCATATGAGGGGTTCTCTACCGAACCGCCCGAATATCCGCTGTCCACTTCCGTAACGCCAGTTACCTCCTGGAAAACTGCTTCAGTGCACCAGAAACAGCCACCGCCAAGATATATCTCCTCTATTTTTCCTGCCATATCAATCACTATCCTCCTTAAAGACCATTGAAATTGAATTTACACAGTGCCTGATGTTCTTCGGTGTCAGACCTTCACCTGTAAAAACATGGCCAAGATGGGCACCGCAATTTGCACATTCAATTTCAGTCCGGTATCCATCTGGATCCGGCATCCTCTTCACCGATCCCTTTATCTCATCATCAAAACTTGGCCAGCCACAGCCTGCATCGAATTTTGATTCCGATCGGTAAAGTGGAGTTCCACATCTCTTGCAGAGGTAGGTGCCTTTTTTAAAGAAATCATCATATTCCCCACTGAAAGGTGGCTCAGTACCTCTGTGAATTATAACTACCTCCTCTGCACGGCTCAATTTTCTGAACTCCATGTATGATAAATTTCCAACTACTACTTAAATTCAGTTTAAACTTATTCTGAAAAATTTACTTTTATTGTCAGCACACTTAATCAAATCGTGCAGGTGTTAGAAATGAGGCTAGATTATCTTGAAATTCATTTGAAAGATGATAGGGACCATTGAATTTTTCATATTTTGAAGTATAAAAAAGATTAAATAGATAATACTTATTTCTAAATAATAGTAAATAAAAATAAGGTGTGTGCGTTATGATATTGGAAGGAAATGAAAGGCCAAGGCCGGATACGAAGAAAGAAGAAAATGAAGAGTTTTGCTTGATAGGAGGCGGCATTTAACATGTCAGAAGATGGATGCCCCGTCATGCATAAACCTGCGCAGTCAAAGAGAATAGAAGACTGGTGGCCTGAAAGGCTTGACCTTGGGATACTCAGAAGCAATTCCGTAGAGTCCAATCCAAATGGCAGAGAATACAATTATGCAAAGGAATTCCTAACTCTTGACCTTAAAGAAGTGAAGAAGGACATTGAAAAGGTTATGACCACCTCACAGGACTGGTGGCCGGCAGATTTTGGAAATTATGGCCCTCTTTTCATAAGAATGGCCTGGCACAGCGCTGGAACCTACAGAACAGGTGATGGAAGAGGTGGAGCTGGCTCTGCCCAGCAGAGATTTGCTCCAGTTAACAGCTGGCCTGATAATGTTAACCTTGACAAAGCAAGAAGACTTCTCTGGCCCGTCAAACAGAAATATGGAAGAAAACTCTCGTGGGGAGATCTGATTATACTTGCGGGGAACGTTGCGCTTGAAAGCATGGGGTTCAGGACCTTTGGCTTTGGAGGCGGAAGAACTGATGTCTATGAGCCAGATATATCTGTTTACTGGGGACCAGAGGGAAAATGGCTTGACGACAAAAGGTATACCGGAGTTAGGAACCTTGAAAATCCTCTTGCCGCAGTACAGATGGGTCTCATTTATGTTAACCCTGAAGGGCCAAACGGAAACCCTGAT
>JAJZKL010000280.1 GCA_021804185.1 Thermoplasmata archaeon
TTCCGATCTTGACCTGATGGCGTCCAACATAAGTCCATCCAACTCTTTCACACTGAGATTCTCCTATATGAACAAGACCGGGGCCAGCAGATATATCCCCATGGGCATGTTCGGGGTTACCGGAAGGAACCTCAGTGCTGCAAACCAGTGGGAGAGAATCTCATTCAATATAAGCGCCCCTAATTTCCTTGACTATGTTGAATTCGCAGGACAGAGCTTTAGCTGGAACGGTACCTTTGCCCTCAGGTACATTTCCCTCACACAGGTCTCCCCGCCTGCATGACCACCCATCCCGACGAAATTGATAGGAACACGGCGGATAACTGCAGATGATTCAATTGTTAAATCTGACGAGGCAGGGAAACATATTTTACGGTACTTGCACTGAACCGATGAGAGAAATTGCGCATAGGAATCATATCAAAGGAGTACTTCGGTTTCAAGAGCAACAGCCGTGGAATACCCATGAATGCCCATGGAGGCTTCGGCTTTCTCGCACGGAAGAAGGCAGAGGCATTGGCAGGCATGGGGCATGAAGTCCATGTTTTTGTACCGAGATTTGCCTATGACGGTAACAACAGGGAACCCCTTGACACAGAACTTAACGGTGTTAACCTGCACTTCTTCCGCACCATCCACAACATATTTGGCGAGAACACGATCCTGCAAAGGGGGCTTAGGGGATTAGCCCTCCTCAATCTGGGCCGGGGACCCTTGGATGCTTTTCTCCGGGAAAACATTGATATTTGTCTCTCTGAGGATCCATTTCAGCCCAGCCTCGAAATTGCAAAGAGAAGATTGCCCCATATGGGGATATTCCAGGATCCTTTCGATGACATTGATTATTCTTTGATGAGGGAAGCAGAGCACGACTACCTGAATGGCAACCTCTTGGAGCCTAGATTCGTCACCGAATACAACCTGCGGTCCATGGAGAAGGAAGTTAGCGGAACGCCATATTCGAGGGGACGGATACTGAACAGGACACTTGGTGCATATGCAAGGAGCCAGTCCCAGCATGAACTGTTTGCTGAGGCTAGTTTCATTTCGGAAAAGCTGAAAGCGATTTTCAACCTGAAGACCGGCCCCAGTGTTCTTAGAAACCCCATTGATGTCCCCCACACCATACCTGAGAAATCAGATCAGCCTTCCGTGGTGTGGCTAGCCCGATGGGACCCACAGAAAAGGCCGGAAGTCGCACTGAAAACATCCATGAAACACCCCATAGCATTGATTCATTTCCCTCTAATTTGCACATGATTCTATCATAGAATCTAATTTCATGAGCCAAGGACTGGATCTTCGTTGCCCCCTCATTCATGAGCCTGCCTGCTTGATTAAGTGGTATGTAGGGAGAAATAACCCTGACAGTATCGTAATCCCTGAAACACTTGACTACCATGGAAACAAGGCTATACTGGACGGAAACCCTCGCCCCTATGGGATCACATATTATTGTAACTTCCTTCAATAGGATGGGAATTCTTTGTTACAATTAATAATTTCCAGGTTTGAGTGCTTTACTGCCTCATGCTTGAGTCCACTTTGGTCAAATTGTCCCTGATAAGTGTTATGTAGCTGCGGCTCATTGACTCCAGGGAATATCTCTTCAGGATTGTTTTGCGGGCACTCTTTCCCATTTCTGTAATTTTTTCCATGGAATGTGCCATTTCCATGAGGATTGAAATAAATTCATCCGCACTATTCACTATGTACCCGTTCCTTCCATTATCTATAAGCTCCAGGGAAGCACCGTTGGGGAAGGATACGACAGGGAGGCCGCACGACATTGCTTCCAGGAAGGTGTAGCTTAAACCCTCATTCATGGATGCGGACACAAATAATTTGGCCTTCCTGTATGACTCGATCTTCTCCCGGTCACCCACATGGCCCAGAAGCCTTACCCTGCGTTCCAGGTCAGAGGCTGCAATCATGTCCTCATAGAAATGCCTCGAAGGCCCGTCGCCAACGATTGTCAGTCTAGCCTCTTCCATTTCAGCAACCATTTTGATCAGGGTTGAGATACGTTTCTGCGACTCGTCTAGCCTGCCAACAAATAGGAGATCAAAGTTTTTGGACTCTGAGGTTTGCTGCGGAGAATATATGTCTGTGTCAATACCGTTTGGGATGTTGACGATGGCAGATTGGTACCTCTCCGAAAGAATTCGTTCCTGTTCCTTGTTTATTACAACCATGGTGGTGTTGAATTTCGAAGCGCTCCTGTCGACATAGGACCTCACATCGAATACCTCTTTCGCCAGACCCTGTTTACCACTATCAGCAAATATCTCCCTGATAAATGGGTTGTGAAAAACCAGTATGAGGTCAACTGCTTTCAAATTCCGCTTTTCTATCACGAATAGATCGGTCAGGTCATTGGAAACTATAAGATCGAAGCGTTCCCCTTTGGGAATTTTATGGGATAGCCTTTTCAGCCGTATGTAATAATTCAGGTTGTCCAGAAAGGTCGTTGCATGACCAATGGTTGTAAATGAAGGAAAAATCGCCATAAGCGATTTGGTAACTGCATCTATAAATCTGCAGACTGTTCTGTTGATGGGGTCTGCTGTCAAGGATTCTGAATTCAGCACCTTAAGGTCTATATCTTTTTCCTTGAGGACGATGCTTTGAAGCTGCGAGAAAAAAACCTGGCCGCCCCCCTTAAACATGTGGACGGAGTTGTCCATGAGCAGGACTCTGTATTTCATTTTCAATTCCGGTTTCCAGGCCTTTTCAATCATAAGCACACAGCCAGTACATGATCAGGAGACACCGCTTATTGAGGTGTCTGTTCGAGGAGTCTATCCATTGCCTTAACATGCTCTTCCATGACCTTCCCAGTTTCATGAAATTTCTCCATGTGCTCATGGGCACGCCTGCCCAATACAAAACATTCCTCTGATGAAATAAGGGCGGAGATTGAGTCCTTGAAATTACCATCCCTGACAAATGCCCCGAATCTGCTGGCATAGTTGTCAGGATCGACAGAAGACACTATGGAGCAGCCGTGTG
>JAJZKL010000281.1 GCA_021804185.1 Thermoplasmata archaeon
AAAGCCTATGGAAGCATAAATCTTACTGTGCTGGAATTCAAGGTGCTGGACAATCTTTACGAGCTTGGCCCTACAACAATGATAGATCTTGCATCCTTGCTGTCAGTGACACAGGCGTGGGTTACAAGTCTGATTGATAGACTCGAAGAAAGGGGCCTTGTGATCAGGGAGAGGAGCAGCAGCGACAGGAGGGTTATATTCGTAAACCTCACAGATTCAGGAAAACAGCTTCGTGCAAAGGGCAAGGCAATTCAGAGAAAGACCATGGAAGAAATTTTTGGAGTTCTCGACAGCAGCGAACTGAAATCGTTCGATGCGTCTATAAAGAAAATTAGATTAAAACTTGAGAAAAGTGAAGATCCATCTTCTCAAACTCAGCCTCCTGTCTGAATCAATTTTGTGATACTATAGTCTACACTACCAAGAATTTGTGAAATGAAAAACTCACCACGAAAGTATTTATTTGAATCGTACCCATTCCGTACTGCAGGTTACTAGATGATCAGAAAGAAACAGGGGGCCAGCATATCCGGGATAGATAAGGGTCTCACCATGCAGTGTGACATTATGTTCGGGTGGAACGATGCTGTGATCGATTTTCTCAAGAAACTCCCATTAAAGGTTCCCGGTTTTCTCTCTGTCACAGAAGAAAAATCTGCGATCCGTTATTATGTGCCAGCATCAGTTGAATCTTCTGTTGATGTGAAGCGCAACCTCGCTATGCTGGGTGCAACAAAAATCAATGATCTCTGGATGGTGGAACAGGATGTATCGAATACTCCAATTTCTGCGATAATAGAGTTATTCCTCAATGTCAGATCTGTTGCTCTTGACATGGTGATGTTTGAGAACGGGCATCTGAAATTCAGGTTCAGGTTCCACTCGAATTATCTTGGAAAAATATCTGAAATTGTTCTGAAGAATGTCACAGATAACGATCTCTTCTCCGTCGAATATCTTGGGGAATCTTATGGCCTTCTCACTACGCTTAAGGAGATATCTTCCTACGTTCCACTATCAGCTATAGAGTTCCAGTTCGTGTTACCACATGATTATGTTTCCAGAGTTGAAAATCCCTTAAAGGGCAGATGGATAAGGATAAGGAAGACAGATAGTGGAAGCAAGAAATTCATGCATATATATTATGCACCGGAAGGGCTTATTCCGGAGCGTTCGGGGGATGTTGAAGTAATTTCGGAAGCAGACCATCTCTATGAGATGATCACGAAGAACCCATTGGTCTCGTATTTGATGAACGAAACAGAAAGTAAAAAAATTTATACACTATGGATTAACCAATTTGATAACAACACCATAATGGCCAGGGTGTGGCTAAATTCAGTATATGTGAAAGAATTTCTTGGTATCCTTGACGGGGCCAGAAAGGAATTTGGGGAATGGGATATCTCCGTCAACATGGTAGGCACGATGGAAGACATATTCAGCCACTCTAAAATGAACTTTCTTTAGACGCAGTAAATAAGCAATTTTACATACTATCCGGTGATTATGGTAACATGACAAAAGCAGTTCTGGAAACGAGCATGGGTGATATTGTTATTGATCTTTTCGAGAAAGAGATGCCGATAACGGCTGGAAACTTCAGGAAGCTTGTGGAAAAGGGATTTTATGACGGTGTAATTTTTCACAGAGTGATCCCAGATTTCATGATACAGGGAGGAGATCCCACTGGAACGGGAATGGGAGGACCGGGCTACGTTATAAAGGATGAGTTTTCCAAGAATAACAGCAACAAGAGGGGCACCATTTCTATGGCAAATGCAGGTCCGAATACTGGAGGTTCACAGTTCTTCATAAATATTGTTGATAACAATTATCTAGACTCCAAGCACCCTGTTTTTGGAAGGGTCGTTACAGGCATAGAAGTGGTTGATGCTATTAGTAAAGTGGACAGGAACAGAAATGACAGGCCCATCGTAAATGTAGTGATCAAGAAGGCCAGAATTATGGAGTAAACAATTCAGCAGATACCTCTCAACTCTAAATTTATGTTAAATTGGTAAACTGCATTATCACCTTTTTCTTAGGATTGTACTGTGGAGTATACAAAAGTCTTTCAGACGACTCCCACACGGACCTTCCTGTATACCAGCAACGCTACGACAAATATCAACATGGTTTCAACAACCAACACCGCCTGCTGAAGCACTACCCCTGCAGTCATGGTAGAATAGTATCCGGAGCGGATGGCATTGGAGGTGTAAGTGAGTGGATTGATATAAAACAAATCCCTGAGCGACACCGGTGTACTGCTCGTTATTGGATAAAACACTGTGCTGGCAAAATTCGCAAAAAAGAGTATCACGATCTGGATGCTGTTGTACATCTGGTTGGACCGCACTACAGCGGCAAGGGACAGTAGAACAAGCCCCCAGAAGAGTGAACCAAGTATCACATTCCCGAAGATGGTCAACCATCCCATTATGCTGATGTACTGGAAATGAACAACAAAGAGCGAAACGACAAGCATGATGCCCGCGCCGAATACCGCGAAAACAATAGTCGTGAAAATTATGCCAAGTAAGTATTCAGACCTGGTGTATGGAAGGGAAAGGATTTGCTCGAACATACCATATCTCCGGTCAGACCAGAGAAGGCTGCCAGCAACCGCACCTGCAGTGAGGGTTTCAAATGCAACAATTCCAGGCGAGATAAAAGATCTATAGTCAACGCTTGAGGACCCTACACTGATGCCGGAAACTATAGAGTTGAACATATATCCCATGAATATAAGGTACATCGACGGCATTGCCAGTAGAAATATCAGCGTGCCAGGATCCATGTTCACCCTGATATTTCTTATCATGAGTTTGAACGAATTGTACAGACTAATCATTGTGCTGTCACCTCAGAATCTTCCTTAATTGTTTTCAGGAACACATCCTCGAGTGTGACTGAACGGATATTGAGCCAACTGATTGCAATACCATTTTCCCTTGATTTTTCAAGGAGGAGCTTGATCGAACCCTCCTGATCGGAGATATGGTATG
>JAJZKL010000282.1 GCA_021804185.1 Thermoplasmata archaeon
AAGGCAGGAAAAGACATATGCCAGCCTCCCATCCGGCAATTCCGTTCATGTTTATGTTGGGCTCGGAAAGCGTGAAAAGTTCAGTATTGAAATTATGAGGAGGTCATATTCAAAAGCTATAAAGGCAGTGGCGGAGATGGGGGCAAAGGAAATTGCCATAATCCCACCAGCCATTGAGAACTCTGCTTTTGAGACCGCCTATACAGTAGCCATCACACTGTATGATTTTGACACCTATAGATCAAAGAAAAGAAAGTTCTCAGTAGAAAATGTATTCATAAGAACTGACGACACACAGGGTTTAAAGGAAGGCTCTGTAGCAGGAGAATGCACAAACTTCACCAGGGAGATGGCCAATCAACCCCCTTCCATTGGGACGCCGACACTTTTTGAGACAAAGGCGAAAGAGATCAAAGGCCTTCGGGTAATAGTTCTGGGCAGGGAGGAGTTCATAAAGCTTGGAATGGGCGGAATTGAGGGAGTATCAAGGGCGGCTAAGGAGCCCGCAAAAATGGTCATTATGGAATATAATGGCTCTGATGAGAAGCCACTTCTTCTGGTGGGCAAAGGAATAACATTCGACAGCGGTGGCCTCTCGCTTAAACCGCCAGATGGTATGGTAGACATGAAATTCGACAAATGTGGAGCCGCAGCAGTTCTCGGGATCATGAAACTAGCCTCTGAACTTTCATTGAAGAAGCATCTTGTAGGTATCATGGCACTGACCGAGAACCTGCCTGGAGGAAACGCATACAAGCCCGGAGACATCCTGAAACATTACAACGGAAAGACCTCCGAGATCATTTCCACTGATGCCGAAGGAAGGCTTGTGCTTTCAGATTCACTTGCATACGGGATTGAAAAATTCGCGCCATCCCGGGTCCTGGACTTTGCCACTCTCACAGGTGCCTGTGTGGTTGCCCTTGGAAACATATATGCTGGGATGATGGGAAACGATGACTCCTTCATGAAGGAACTCGTTCAGGCTTCCGGGAAAACATGGGAAAATGTATGGAGGCTCCCTCTTGATGATGACTTCAAAGAGCAGATATCAAGCAAGGTTGCAGACATAAAGAACACAGGAGGCAGGCCTGGAGGTGCTGAGACTGCAGCTGCTTTTCTGAGCAACTTTGTAGGAGAGACACCATGGGTACACCTGGATATTGCGGGAACAGCCTGGACAGAGCCCACAACCCCTCATGTATCATATCTGCCTGACGGAGCCACAGGATTCGGTGTCAGGCTTATATATGAATATTTGAAACAGAAGAACTGAAATCATGTGGAAAGAGAGTATTCCACATTTTTCCCCGCCTTTATGTAATTATACAGGGCTGACCCGGTATCGCTCTGTATCTTAATTCTTACTATTCCCTTAGCAGAACTCTTTGCCTGCAGTATGAGGATGTTATCAACATAAAACTTGACCTGCTGGTTCGGAACACCAACATTGAGGTAAATGATCTTATTCTTTATGTCAATGCCAGTAACCTTCCTCTCCTGGTAATATTCCCCTGAAAGTGGCTCTATGTCGAGATGCAGACCGAATTTTTTCTCCAGTTCATTGACTGTGGCCCCCTTCTTCCCTATGACTTTTGACATAAGATCCTCTGGGACATTAACGAGTGCCCTCCCTTCACCATGAAGGGTTACCTTTATGTTGCTGGTACCCAGCATCTTTGAGATATCGCTGTAAATCTTCTCCTGTGCAAACTTCATCAGGGCATTGGGTTCCTTTTCAGGAGAGACTGGAACTACCACTATCTGTTCACCGAATGTGTATATTTCGAATACAGGTTTACCAGTCTGGAAATCCATTATTTCTATAACAGGCCTGGAAAGATCCTCCTCCTTCATGCCGCTAGGGACCTTCACGGAATATCTCGTTACAAGGACCTGAGATATCCTGCCTGCCTCAATGAAAATTATGGTATCGATCACCTGAGGGATCATGCCAAGCTCGATCCTGTTAATGAAACGCTGAATGGAGTCGATCGCCCTTGTTGCATGAACAACCCCTATCATTCCAACACCTGCCATTCTCAGATCGGAATATACAAGGAAATCTGAGGTCACACGCATCTCATCAAAGACCGTGTAATCCTCCCTGACAAGAAGAAGTATGTCTCCAGTCTTTTCCATGGAGCCCTCAAGAGCAGTATATTGAGTGATTCTCTTTTCCACCTGCAGATCTCTTGGACGCTCCATGGTCTTTACAATATGCCCCTTTGACGACAGATGTTCTGCAAGAGCCTGGACAAATGTGCTCTTCCCCTCGCCGGGTCCTCCCGATATGAGCACCCCTCTTGCCTGATCCTCAAGCCTGCTGAGAAGCTCAGAAGATATACTGTAGTCAGAGATGGAAAGTTTCCTGACAGGCCTTACTGCAGTGATTTCAATCTCATCTGAGAATGGGGGCCTTGTAATGACTATACGCATATTTCCAAGCTGAATTACTGTAGCCCCATGCGAGTCGACCTCTATGAATGATCCGGGTTCATTTCTTCCCCTCTTCACTATATGGTTGGCGATCATCTCCATTTCCTGTTCTGACAGTGTTATACCTTTTCCCTTAAGGTGGACATTTCCAGGTGGCCCACTCTTGGAAAGGACCTCCACACCTGTCTTGAGGTGTACGGAGGATGTCTCAGGATCGAAGAATTCCTCAATGTTCCTTGGCTCGCCGCTTGGCGGCTCCAGATATATTACGTCAATGCCCTTTATTTCGGCTATCTCCCTCTGTATCTGATCCCCGGTTACCAGAGAGGCGTTGTTCGCAGCTGCGACTGATCTTATGATCTCATCTATCTCACCACTCTTTCCGGATCTTCTCTGCCATTCCTGAGGCCTTTCGCCAGTGAACTCAAGATATATGTACCCTGAATTCTCAAGTTCCCTCAGCCTCCGCAGCTCCTCCAGGGCAGCAAATCCAATTGACCGGCCATCGTTGGCCTGATGCTCAACCTCAGAAAGCATTGCCTCTGAAAGTATGACCCTGCCC
>JAJZKL010000283.1 GCA_021804185.1 Thermoplasmata archaeon
ATTTCCACAGGTTATTCTGAATTCCGGGCTGATTCCATGATCGATTCTAGGCCAACAATAAGCCAGGTCGTTACGGTGGAGTGGGAATGAAGTCGAATCTGATCATGCGTAGTATGAATATTATTGTAGGATTTCCCAAAACCCTTCGATACAGTACATTGTCCTTCCTGAACATTGTAATCCCTATATATGGCAACCCTTCTGTTGATAGTGAGCCTAAACACAATGTCATATTACGGTCCTTTAAATGTCACTATAAACATTGCGTCACCGGCCCAAAACAGATAGTGTCCTGAATTTTGTGTAAGAGAAACCAGGACTGATCCTGGATCATGAGAGAAATTCCATGAAAAATGAAGGGATGCCTCCAGGAACTACTTGGAGTCAATAGACACTGGAAGAATCTCCGGCTGAGTGTAATAGGCCACATACATTGACTGGATCTCAGTTCGGTTCGGACCATACCTCAGAGATGGTAATTCTATGATCTGAGGAGTAAAATTCAAAAGTTCAGACCAAAATTCAAGGTAAAATTCGAAGAGCGAGATCGACAGGAGAGTTAGTGTTTCGTAGTATACAATAGATAATAATAGTAAAATTCATAAAATTCAAAATGAATTTACTATACTTTTGGCAACATAAGGATCACCACTGGTCACCCATCCGTTGACTCTGAATTTTACGAATTTTTGAATTTTAGGTATTTTCTAAGTTCCCCAAGCAATAATTTTTATGAACTTTACTCTGAACTTATGAATTTTGCTTCTGAATGAATATAGCGTCCTCAAAAGTTGTGATGGTATGTTAAAAGGGGGAGTAGATATCCTCCTAAAGAAAACATAATAGTCATCTAGGTTGTGGGATCACCGCTAGGAGGCGATCGTCCCACGTTTACAGGGATGGACATCTCAGTAAAAGAGATTGTGTGTACCACAATAGACGAAAACGGAAGGATAGTGAGGAAGGACAGGTTTGAGAACAGCTTTGAGAAACTTGATGAATTTCTCGGGAACTTCTCCGAGGGAGATAGCTTTGTAATGGAATCCACTGGTTTCTATGAACCTCTCTACGATTTCATAGAGTCCAGAGGGTTTAAGGTGAAGCTTGCAAACCCCCTGAAGATACGCCTGATCGCAGAATCAAGGATGAAGAACGACGACGTCGACTCAGAGATACTTGCGAAGCTCCTGAGAAACAACTGGATACCTGAATCCTACGTTCCAGAGAAGGAGATAAGGGATATAACCAGGAGTGAGAACCAGGATTGACATAAGGAGAACCATGACCTCATATAAAAACAGGATAAAGATAGAGATGAAGAGGCTGCATGTGGATTATGATGAGGATCCATTCACCATTAAGGGGAAGGCATTCCTCAGAAGCCTGAAATCACAGAGGATTGATTCCTATCTCAACGTTCTCAGTGGCTTGGAACATGAAGTAAGGAGGATTGATGGCGATTAATGAAATACCAGGAAATAGAGGATGTGAAACTTCTCCAGACAATCCCGGGCATAGGACTGTTCTCTGCCCTCATCATATACTCTGAGATAGGTGACATACATAGATTCTCAAGATCTTCAAAGCTCCTTT
Source organism: Thermoplasmata archaeon (assembly GCA_021804185.1). Next base: position 1,594 of record JAJZKL010000283.1, read on the forward strand.
CCTACGCTGGATCAATTCCCTCAGTTAGACAGTCATCAGATGTGATACAGTACGGAAGGATAACAAGGCAGGGATCAAAGAATCTCAGGTGGATCATCACTGAGTGTCTTCATATTCACCTCAGATTCGATCCCTCCTCTTCAGTGTCGAAATTCTACAGAAGAATCTCAAGGGGGAAGAAAAAGAAGGGCAGGGCTATATTGGCTGCTTCAAACAAGCTACTGAAAATAATATACTGGGTCCTTAAGGAGAGAAGACCCTACAAATCAAGCTCAACAGAGTAGCCTCGCTAGTTTTACTGATGGAAAGCATCGCAGTTGTGATTGAGGGAGTCTGTTGGGAAATGGTCAGATTATCCACAGTGAGGGTAAAGGCCTCGGATAGATGTATGACCGCTATTCATTTCCCCTCAATTACGGGAGGCTGTTAAGAAAAGCTAAAGAGCATCAATCCATTGATGCCATTAAGCGGCATCCCTCTTAACATAGATGTATTTATAAAGGATACCTCCTCTGGAACATTTCCCTGATCTCGTCCTGGCATTTGTAGAATCCTCTCAACATTCTCTGGTACCATCGTTCCTGATGAATAGATGTCAGAAAAGTTAAAATTTTTTTGACATCTATACAGTAATGCCAGATAAGTTTAGTAGACCTAAGGTAGCAAATCTATTGATAGAAAGCATTAATGATTCGCGGATGGAATATGATAAGCTAAATGAAGTAATGCTTTCTGATGCTCCAGAGTACTTCATAACCGTTAATTCAGTTAAGAGGTTATCTGAAAAGTTCTCCTACGAAAACGTCACAATGGAATGGAGTGTTAAAAGTGCATTGGATGAAATAAAAGACAAAGGCGGAAAAAAATGGAAAAAACCTGGAAGACCCTATGCTGGACTAAGGGAAGAGGGGAGGTTCGATATTGTGCTCTGGGAGAACAATTTGCCCTGGGGTATCATAGAGATAAAGAAGGGCATTTGGACAAGCAAACAATATGAAGGAGACATTAACAGAATTCGAGCAATGCTGAAGACGGCTCAGAATATTAAGAAAAATTACGAGCTCAACGGTTTCATGGCCTTCTATTTGGAAAGGCGAGATAATAAAGATAAAAGTAAGATGGCAGACAGAAAGATATTAGATTTTTTAAATAATATGAAGGAAAACATAAAAGACAAATTGAATGATGAATTTGATTTCAAGATAAAAAGGGGAGAATTCTTGAGATATGATGGAGAACAGAAAGAATGGGGATTTCAGGCTTTCTGTTTTGTGATACATAATTGAGGATTTCCCAAAACCACTCGATATAGCCCAATGCCTTTCCTGAACATTGTAAAATCAGCCAATCATTCCTGAAATTTATGGAAACACGGTGAATTTCACCATGCTT
>JAJZKL010000284.1 GCA_021804185.1 Thermoplasmata archaeon
AACAAATAAAAACATCTTTCCTCTATATTTATCCTTGACTGACAGGATAATCGTAGCAAACCCAGGGACAGGGAAGACCACCGAAATTGTGGAAGAGGTTGCAAGGCTCCTGAGATCAGGTGTTAATGGTGAGAACATTGCATGTGTTACATTCACCAACAAGGCAGCTGACGAGATGAAGAAGAGAGTGTTCCAGAAGGTTCGAAAAGATCTTCCCGGTCTGATAAATGAGGCTTTCCAGATAGAAGTTTCTACAATTCACGGGTATGCAAAAGCCCATCTTCAGGCTGTAGGCAAAACTTCCGAAATCACATCAAATACGACACTCAGGTTCGTGATATTCCAGAGACTCGTGGAGCTCAACACGTTCAATTATGGGAGGGACTACCTTATAGAAAACCTGGTTCCAAAGTTCGAGAATTCCATAAGATACCTGAAAAGTTTTGGAATACTTCCCGGTAGAATCGATATAGCACAAGTAAGCCTGTCAACCCAGGAAAAAATGTCATCCTCCAGAAACCTGTCTCTTTCAAAAGAAGCCACGGAAAGGCTAGTGAAAGATTTCGTGGGCGTATTTGCCACCTATGAAAAATACAAGGAAGAGCATAATGTGGTTGATTTTAATGACCTGCTAAGGGACTTCAATAACTTGGAGAATTTCCCAAAAAGGTCCCACGTTCTGGTGGATGAATTCCAGGACCTCAACAGGCTGCAAACAGACATAGTCAGCAGGATGGCTGAAAACAGGTTCTTCGTTGGTGACCGGAAACAGTCAATATTCGGCTTCCAGGGAGGGAGCCTCAGTTCTTTCCACAGGTTCCTCAATGATTCCGGTTTCTCTGTGGACGGAAGAAGCCGGAACTACAGGAGCACGAATAACATACTTGACTTTGCCAAGAAATATTACATGGCATACTCCGCAGATGACGGTTCAAGGAAAGAGGTAGAGAATCTGAACAACCCGGATAAGGATGATGGGGAAAAAGTGAGCCTTATTGCCTCTCCTGATCCGGAATCAAATGTTGTGGACCTTGTAACCCGGTTCCTGGCAGAGAACAGGAACGAAAGCGAGGACATTGCAGTAATAGCAAGGACAAACAGCCAGGTTGAAAAGATTTCAGCCCAGATCCAGTCAGCTGGCATTGAATTTTCATCTACAGTCAAGAACAGGATCAACCAGAAGCAGATCAATGAGATCCTTGATTACATCAAGGGCCTCGTTTCCAGCGATCCACTGCTGGTTTCAAAGGCACTTCTAACTCCTTTTTCTGGGTTGACGCTACAGGAAGGGGTAAACACAGGACAACTGCTGGCAAAGGAGGGGCTGAAAGAGGAGTTTCTCCCGGAGAAATTCAGGTCATTAAGAAACCTGAAATTCGGAACAAATTTGATGGAAGAGGCATTTGAAACGGTGATTCTCCCAATCTGTTCATCAATGTCGCAGGAATATATTGCCTCTGCCTTATCGGTTCTAAATTCTTCCAGAGAATACCTGTCTAATTTTACAGAATTCTCCATGGAAGGACTCACTGACTTCATGTCACTGGCGAACGATTCGGATGATGATGAACTGAAAAAATCAAGGGTAAATATCCTGACGGTCCACAAAGCCAAGGGGCTGGAATTCCACACGGTCATTTATGTTCCAACTGAGCCAAGGAAGAAACTAGAATTCATGGACAACCTGACAACATCAATTATATCAGGAACCACAGGCATAAATGTCATGCAGGACCTCGAGGAAGAACCCATCAGGATAGATTTTGTCGCACTGACCAGGGCAAAGGAAAAACTCATTGTAATGGCTTCTGACAAACTGGTTTCGAGGTATCAGGTTGGTGGCGACAATTATGCTTACCAGGAGTCTGATTTCGAAAAATCCTCATTTTCCAACAGGCGATATGATGAATCATACAATCTTTTCATTGCGGGGAGAAAGGAAGATGCGATGGCACTTATCCACAGTTCGAAAATCTGGCTCCCGCAGAAGATCAGTGATTATTTCAGATCCATTGACCATCTGTCTTATTCAACAATAACCTCCATCAATGAACCATACCACTTCCTGAAGAATTATATCCTCGGGATCAGGGATTTCTCTCCGGCTGCGTCATCGGGAAGCAGCTTTCACACATTGGCCCAGCTTTATGCCAATGGAACACTGGCAGAGGAAGCTATACCAGAAGAATTGAAGGCACATTTCAGGAACTTTGACCTGCTTCTGGACCAGATCCGGCCGGAATACCAGATACCGCCGAAGTACAGCGAGTACAAAATCGTCCTCCCACTGAACACAGTTTTTGAAAATCCCGGGGTCCCTGAAGAGATAATGCTGGAAGGCCGGCTTGATGCAGTTTATGAGGGAAAAGGCAAGGCAGGGAAATTCCTGGTCGCAGACTATAAAACATCCAAGTCAACCGGCACTGAGTACTGGCACCAGCTTTGGCTTTATACAAGGATATTACAGAAGAAGTTCAGCATTGAACCTGAAAAGATCTCAGGGGCCATCATGTATGTCAGCCTCAGGGAACCGGTTGATACCGGAAACTTAGGTTCAGCACTGGATATTAGGGAATTCCAGAAGATCAGGACGGATGTTGTTGAAAGGCGTCTCTCTGAATTCCTAGGATACATGAATGACCCGGAACTCTTCATTGAAAAACTGCTTTCAAAAAGTCCCACCACTGAAATGGAAATGAGGATACGCGACTCCCTTGAAAGGGTAGTCTAAGACCCTATTCCGGAGTATCCACTGCTTTCTGACTCCTATAAAATCTATCATGGAGTTCTGGATTCCTTTTCCACATTACTCCTGCAATTATCACAGAAAATAGCGACATGGGGCCCAAAAGAAACAGAAGGATCTTTACGCCGATGTAATTCAGGGTCAAGATGCATAATCCCATTATAATAAGCCTGCCTATTATTGTAAGAAGGCTCACAGACCCG